>CBHCMH010000212.1:0-4308 GCA_965974445.1 uncultured Rhizorhapis sp. | reverse complement strand
AGGCCGCCCGCATGTCCGCATTGCTGAAGCCGGGCGCGGGCACGCGCATCGTCGGTACCCACCATGCCTGATCGAGGAATTCGGTGTCGGCTCCGACGGCCTCACCAGCGATCAGGGCGTCGCCGCTGTTGTTGAGGCCGGGCGTCAGGCTGAAATCGACGGGCGTGGGCAGCGGCATGTAGCGATCGCGCAGGGTCTGATTCTTTTCAAATCCGCCGGACGCGACGATGATCCCCTTGGTCGCCATGATGTCGTAGGTCCGGCCGCGACGGGACACGGTGGCCCCCGTCACCCTGCCCGCCTCCTCGATGAAGCCGACCAGCCGGGTATCGAGCAAAAGGGGAATGTCCCTTTCCATCATCGCCTTGCGCAGGGCACCGATCATGGCGTTACCGGTCGTCAATCGACGATCCCGCCTGCTCTTCAGACGGAAGGGCACATCGCTCAGATAGCGGAACAGCAACTTGCCGGCCGTCAGCCACCAAGTCCGGTTGCGGCGGATCAGCGGTCCCATTTCCGTCAGGTCGATCTGCATGCGGCCCAGCACCTTGTGCGTCGGGTGGGGTTCACGCATCTTGAAGATCTCGTCTCCCAGGAGCCGCCCGTCGAACGGCAGCGGCATCATGGTTCTGCCGCCGGTCTGCAACGCTCCCGGCAGCCAGGGCATATAGTCGGCATAGCCAGGTACGCTGAAATAGCCGACCTTCCACTTCGCCAGTTCGTCCAGCAGGCGCGGGCTGTTGGTGACATAGGACTGCAACTTTGCTTCCGGTACGCGCCCCTTGGTGCAGGTGCGGAGATATTCCATCGCCAGTTCAGGACTGTCGTTTTGCGCTATGGCCCGGTTGTTGGGAATCCAGATACCGCCGCCAGAAACTGCACTGGTGCCCCCGAAACGGTCGGACTTTTCGATCAGCAGCGTCCGAAGACCCAGGTCGTGGGCACGCAGCGCGGAAACCATCCCTCCGGCCCCCGACCCGACGACCAGAACGTCATATTCAGTCACATCAGCCATTCCGGCTCCTTTGCGGCGCGACATTGTTAGACCGGCAAAAGGACGAGGCGGGTCAGCCTCACACTTTCGATCAGCCAGAGGCCATCGCGCAAAACATATTGATCCTCATAATGGCCGAAGCCGTCGAAGCCCTTGATCGGCATTGGCGAACCTGCTGGATAGCGAATGATGTCCTGCATCGCCCAGACGGCTTTGATGCGATCCGGCACCAAAATCTCGAATTCGCCCATATGCCCGTGATGGACGGTACGAACGCCTTCCAGAGCGCCGGATACGGCCTGGCGAATGCCCGCCGCAGTCCTGAACACCAACGCCTCGGCCGGCGGCATCGAGAAACCCAGGCTGGCCATCGCCTCGGCATCGCCGCTTGCGTCGAGCACCGCGTCCGGCGTGTATAGCGCCTCCCACAGATCCCATTGTTTGGTGTCCATCAACCGGAAATAACGGGCCTTCAGCTGTGTCACGCTGTGGACCGCGATCAGATCATCCAGCGTGCGAGGCGCTGACGGCATGAAATTCTCTCCCGAAGGTTTTCAGCCTCGTTGGGCACCTTACGACATAGGGGGGAAATCTTCGCCGATGCCTCGTCCGAGTGGACGACACACATCCACCGTTCTCCATGCTACGTACAAGCCATATCAAGACCTTCCTCAAGGGAGCCATTTGTGTTCGAGCTTACCAAAGACCTTTCCGAAGCGACGCTCGACAAGCTCGCCAGTGATTTCGATCATCATAGCGAGGAATATCGCAGCAATTCGATCGACATCCTGATGCACATGCGCGGCAAGTGCCCCTTTGCCCACAGCACCCAGTATGGCGGCTTCTATGTCGCGACGAAGGCGGAGGATTGCTTGGAGGTCGCCAAGAACGCGGACGTTTTCTCCAATTGGCCTGCGGAAGTCATTCCTGCGCTGGAGCCGACGCTGATGATCCCCATCAACGTCGATCCACCGGAGCTCTACGACTATCGCGCCATTCTCAACCCGCTGTTTTCGCCCAACAAGGTCAAGCAGCACGCAGTCTATGTCCGCCAGGTGGCCGACGAGTTGATGGACAAGATCATTGCCAATGGCCGTGGTGACCTCAAATGGGACTTCGCGTTGCCGCTCACGGGCATCATGACGCTCAAGCTGGCGGGCCTTCCGTCCGAGGACTGGCCACATTATGCGCCGCCGCTCCACCAGCTCATCTACAGCCGCCTCCCCATGGAAGACCGTCTCAAGGACATGGCGGTCATGATAGATCGCATGCGGTCCGAGATCCGGCGCCTCAAGGACGATCCGGTTCCGGGCAGCGTCATTGAATATCTCTACAATGTGGACATGGCTGGACGGAAGCTGCGGGTCGATGAAATCGACAGCTTCATCCTCATCATGCTGGGCGGCGGACTAGACACCACGCAGGCACTGTTCGGCATGGCCAGCGTCTATCTCGCCCGACATCCGGAGCGTCGTCAGGAACTGATCGATCATCCCGAGCTTCTGGACAACGCGATTGAGGAATTCCTGCGCGTTTTCCCGCCGACCCAGGGCAATTCGCGCCGCGCCACCAAAGACGTGACCGTGGCGGGGCATGTCATCAAGGCTGAAGAGCAGGTATTCATGTCCTGGGCCGCGGCCAATCGCGATCCGGACGAATATGATAATCCCCATGAGATCGACTTTCGCCGGGAGAATATTCGCCATTTCTCCTTCGGTGTGGGCCCGCACCGTTGCCTGGGCTCGCATCTGGCCCGGCTGGAAGCGAAGACCATGTTCCAGGTCCTGCTAGAAAAGGCTCCCAATTACAAGCTGGTCGATGGCGGCGTCGAATTGGGCGACGATATCGGCACCATCGCTGGCTTCAAGAAGATCGAGATCACGGTCTGAGCTTGCGCGGTAGTTACGGCAGACCCTCAGGAGAGTAGCATGGCCACAACTGCGGAATATGGTTTGGGGGAATTCACCTTCCCGCGCGGATGGTTCATGGTCGCGGAAGCGAGCAAGATTGGGAACTCCCCCTATTCGGTCCGTTTTTTCGGCCAGGATATGGTGATTTATCGGGGCGAGAGCGGCCAGTTGCACATGGTCAGCGCCTATTGCCCGCATATGAACACGCATATCGGCAAGAGTTCGACGTCGTTCATGGCCCAGCAGGGCAAGCAGATCGAGGGTGAATCGATTCACTGCCCCTATCATGGCTGGCGCTTTGGCCCCGACGGCGTCTGCAACAAGATCCCTTATTCTGACAAGATCCCGCCGCTCGCCAAGCTGAAGTCCTTTCCGGTCGTGGAGCGCTATGGCGTCGTCTTCCACTGGCATGATCCAGAGGGCGGCGAACCAGACTATGACCTGCCCGCCATCCCCGAATGGGATGATCCCCATTATGTAAAGTGGGAGATCGATCATCTGGGATCGATGAATCTCCATCCGATCGAGGTTGTCGACAATATCGGCGACATCCAACATCTGGCGCCCGTGCATGCCACGACCAAATTCTATTATTTCGAAACGATCCTTCAGGGCCACATCGCGCAGCAACTTCTGGGCGGACGCCATGAATTGCTCGGCGCGGATGCAGGCATGTCGGAATTCAACACATATTATACGGGGCCGGGCATCCTGCTTTCCCGCTATGTGGCGAACAATGCCAATGATTCCATCATGTTCATCTGTCACACGCCGATCGATGACGGATCCGTGTTCGTATGGCATGCGGTCCTGAGCAAGCCAAGCGACAGGAACCCCACCGAGGAGGACATTGCGACGGCAAAGGCGCAACAGCAGATGAGTTGCGATGCGTTCGCGCAGGATTTTGAGATCTGGTCGAACAAGATGCCGTGTTTCAGGCCGATGCAAATGCCAGGCGACGGCAATTTCCTGAAAGTCAGGACCTGGTACAGGCAGTTCTACAATCCGCGCTCGGCCACGGCCGACATTCTGGCCCGCAGCGAAGGCCGCTACATCATTCCGGGCGTCCCCAGCGCGGAGGATGGCGGCGCGCGCAAGGAAATCCTGGAAGCTGCGGTAGCCGGCTGATCCATCCCGGACCATCATATAGAGAGCAATCATGAGATATCGGATCGTAATCGACAAAGATCAGTGCGTCGGCCACGCGCGTTGCGCGAACGTCGCCCCGCACCTCTTCAAGCTGGATGAGAGCGGCTATATCGCCACGACGGGCTTCGACGTGCCGGAGGGCGAGGAAGTCGCAGCGTTCCGCGGCTCGCTCGCCTGCCCCGAGCGCGTCATCAAGATGTTCGATGCCGAGGGGCAGCAAGTCAAGAAGACGCCGCTGAGCGGCTGATCCGCCAT
>CBHCMH010000211.1:0-4315 GCA_965974445.1 uncultured Rhizorhapis sp. | reverse complement strand
GGCCCGCCGCCATTCGCGTGGCGAAATCACATAGCCCGCGCGCGTCAATTCCTGCTTGAGCGCCACGTCGTAGAGGTAACAGCCGACCGTCAGCTCCCCATTGGGATTGGCCCGAACGAAGCCTTGCACCAGCGCTTCGGCGTTGGTGGACGTCCAGTGCGGGAAGTCGGGCGCGGTGACTTCGGCAAAGGCGATCTGCTTCTGGCCCGCCGGACCCATGGGCCGGAACAGGCCGCTGCCGCGCAGGTCGGACGCGATGACTTCGGCAATCTGCCGGCCGAGCGTCGTCGTGGACCCCGCCGGGGTTTCGACATTCTGCTGGGTGGGCATGGCGGGCACGGCAATGCGGAGGTCGCTGTCGATTTCGCCGGTGACGTCCACGCTCAATTGCGCCGCTGCGGGCTGGGCCGCGACCAACAGGGCCGTCAGCGCGGCCATGGCGATATGCACTATCTTCATCGGGCAAGCCTTCCGTCAAAGTTGAGCGGCTTCAGCCACTTCCATTCATCATAAAATTCGGGCGGCAAATTCTGGAACGGCGCGGCGCGCATGACCGCCTGCACCGCGCGCTCCTGATGCAGCGCGACCTGCGCTTCATTGCTGGCCGTGACGCCGGTCGTCCCGACAACTTCCGGGCGGCCCTTCACCGATCCGTCGCGATTGAGATAGACGCTGAGCTGGGTCTTCAGCAGCTCGGCGTCCGCACCGGAGGGCGGTTTCCAATAGGGTTTGAGCTGCCGGTAGATCTCGGCGTTCAGGCTGGCGACCTGCACGCTGCTCATTTTCGTCGCGGGCGGCGTGGGGGCGGTCGATCTGGTCGGACGCTCGGTGTCGCTGCCCTTCCGGAAGGCGGCGCCAAGGCGGGCCCCCCGTGCCTGCTTTTCCGGTTCGGGCTTGGCGGCCTGCTTAGGGGGGGCGGGCTTGGGCTTCGCCTTTTCGACAGGCTTGGGCGCAGGCGCAGGGGTGGGTTCGGGCTCAGCCACCGGTGGCGCGACCGGTTCGGCTTCTTCTGTGGGGCCAATCTCGGGGGCCTGACTTGCCGCCATTTCCTCTAGCGAAATCTTTGGCGCGGCCATTTCGAGGCCGACCTCATCCACCAATTGCACCTCGATTGGCGGGTTGCGCAGGTTCAGCGGATTGGGCGTCGAGAAAAAACCGGACGACAGCACGCCGAACAGGAGCACATGCCCTGCCGTTGCTATGCCAAGTCCGAATTTTTCCGCGCGTTCCATGACCGGCCTGCTCTATTCCGCCCCGGATGAATCGGTGCTGACCAGCGCCACGCGGTTCAGCCCTGCACGATTAAGCTCCCCCATCACCAGCATCACCTGTCCATAGTCCAAGGCCCGGTCGGCGCGGAGATAGACCTGCGGCGCATCATTGCCATCAGCTTTTTCGCGGCGAATCTGTTCCAGCAATTCGGGAAGATCGACCGGCGGCGTCTCCACATCATTGACATAGATGCGCCCGTCGCTGTCCAGCGACACCTGCACCGGCTCCTGGCTCATCTCCAGCGCTTTTGCCCGGTTTTCCGGCAGGTTCACGGGCACGCCCGTCATCAGCAGCGGCGCGGTCACCATGAAGATGATGAGCAGCACCAGCATGACATCGACCAGCGGCGTCACGTTGATGTCCGCCATCGGCGCGCGGCGGCGGCCGTGACGGCCGGAGGGGAGCCCGCCCATCGCCATCAGCGCCCAGCCTCCAGCTCACGGCTCAGCGTCGAATAAAATCCGTCCGCAAAGCGATTGAGGCGCGCCTCCAGCCGGTTGATGCCATGGCTGAACCGGTTGTAGGCGATCACCGCCGGAATGGCCGCGAACAGGCCGATGGCGGTGGCGAACAGCGCTTCGGCAATGCCCGGCGCGACGACGGCGAGGCTGCTGTTATTTTCGGCCGCGATGGCCGTGAAGCTGCGCATGATGCCCCAGACCGTGCCGAACAGCCCCACAAATGGCGCGACGCTGCCCACCGTTGCCAGGATATTGAGCCGGTCGGACAGGTGATCGACCTCCGCCGCGACGGCCGCGCCCATTGCGGTGGACAGGCGGTCACGGGTGCCTTCCCGGTCGATGACATGACCCTTGGTGGACCTGCGCCACTCCTTTACCCCGGCCGCGAACACCTTGGCGCTGGGCAGATTGGACCGGTCGTGCAGGTCGTAAAAGCGGTCGATGTCTTCGCTGCGCCAGAAATCCTGTTCGAACTTGTCGGACGCCTTCTTGGTCTTCGAAAGCTTCATCGCGAAGCTCAGGATGATCGCCCAGGTCCAGATGCTGGCCAGCAGCAGCCCCAGCATGACGAGCTTGACCACGATGTCCGCCTGCAGGAACAGGGCGAGCGGTGATATGGTGGCAGCGTCGGTCATCAGGGACACCGACGGAAGCGTTACGCTCATAAACTGATATCTTCCCCTATTTGAAGACGTGTAAAAATCTCGATCCAGGCTTTTGGTTGCCGCTTCGGCCGCCCGGTGGGCGACAGATAGACGGCAGTGACTTCTCCCTGGGTCAATATCTGTTCATCGCACATGACTGTCTGATGAATGCGGCAGCTTGCCGCGCGAATTTCCATGACCTTGCTGACGACGATCAGGTCGTCGTCCAGCCGGGCCGGACGCTTGTAGCTGATCGTCAGGTCGGAAACCGCATAGACGCCCTCGCCATCGTCATGTCCGCCGCGCTGGTCGATCCCGGCCAGACGAAGCATGTCCGATCGCGCCCGCTCCATATAGCGCAGATAATTGGCGTGATAGATCATGCCGGACAGGTCCGTGTCCTCGAAATAGACATGGACCGGAAATTCATGGACGCCGTCGCGGAACCGGCCCGTTGCTGGCTTCAGGGTAGGGGGCGCTGTCATCGCCATTCATCTAACCGGAGCGCGAGTCGGCGGGAAGGGTTAATGTGCGGCCGGGCGCGTTAATCGAACAACCCGCCCTGCCCAGCATCCTCCGGCGGGGTGAGGCCCAGATGCGTCCACGCCCGGCCATTCAGGCACCGTCCCCGCGCCGTGCGGGCGACAAGGCCAAGCTGGATCAGGAACGGCTCGATCACTTCCTCGATCGTGTCGCGCGGTTCCGACAGCCCGGCGGCCAGCGTCTCCACACCCACCGGCCCGCCGCGATAGATGTCGGCGATCATGTACAGATAGCGCCGGTCCATGGCGTCCAGGCCCAGATTATCGACCTCCAGCCGGTTGAGCGCCGCGTCCGCCGTCTTTGCGTCCACCACGGCCGCGCCCGCCACATTGGCGAAATCGCGCACCCGGCGCAGCAGCCGCCCGGCGATGCGCGGCGTTCCACGGGCGCGGCGGGCGATCTCATGCGCGCCATCCTCGGCAATGCGCAGGTCAAGCAGGCGCGCGGCGCGGCGCACGACCAGCTCCAGTTCCTCGACCGTATAGAAATTCAATCGCACCGGAATGCCGAAGCGGTCGCGCAGCGGCGTCGTCAGCAAACCCTGCCGCGTCGTCGCCCCGATCAGGGTGAATTGCGGCAAATCGATCCGCACCGAGCGGGCCGAGGGGCCTTCGCCGATCATCAGATCAAGCGCCCGGTCCTCCATGGCGGGATAAAGCACTTCCTCCACCGCCGGATTGAGCCGGTGGATCTCATCCACGAACAGCACGTCGCCCTCATCCAGATTGGTGAGCAGTGCCGCCAGATCGCCAGACTTGGCGATGACGGGACCGGAGGTGGCGCGGAAACCGACGCCCATTTCCCGCGCGACGATCTGCGCGAGCGTGGTTTTGCCAAGGCCCGGTGGCCCGAAGAACAGCACATGATCCAGCGCCTCGCCGCGCGATTTTGCAGCCTCGATAAAAATGCGCAGATTTTCCCGCGCACCCTTTTGGCCGACGAACTCGTCGAGGGTTTTGGGGCGCAGGGCTGCGTCCACATCCTCGGAACGGCGGGCGGGGGTGATGAGGCGATGGGCGTCGGTCATGGTTGGCCAGGCCATTTTACTGGGGTATGCGCTCGCATATACTGTTCACTATCTTGAACATCATTGTTTTCAATCATCCAACGCATATCAGCGATACGTAAGGCACGCTCGGGCGTAAGTTGCTCCCACTTTTGAAGGTAGGACTCGATCATATCGGGATCACTTCTCGACACTAGGCGCCATTCACTCCGCGCCTCTTCAGGCAATTGCATCGGCAAATGTCCATGCCCAATAGCAGCAGAACCTGTGTCTTTTATCGTAAGACTCACAAATTCGCTTCGCGCTTCGGATATCTCAGAATCTCCTATGCCTAAGCTACGAAGCCCTTCTTCTACACGCTTGACGCTCTGGAAAATCCAGTCATCGCT
>CBHCMH010000210.1:0-4328 GCA_965974445.1 uncultured Rhizorhapis sp. | reverse complement strand
GAGGCCATGGCTGAGTTGGAGGCGCATGACTGGCCCGGCAACGTCCGTGAGCTGCGCAATGTGACGGAACGGGCTGTATATCGGTGGGACAATCCCGATCGGCGAGTGGCGCGGATCGTTTTTGATCCGTTTAAATCGCCCTGGGCCCCAATCCCTTTAGCCGCCGGGCCTGTTGCCGATGGCTCCGAATATGGGCAACCGTCTGCAGCGGGTACCAGCATGGTCCACGATTTTCGCGCCGCCGTGGAGGCGCACGAGTCGTCGATTCTGAAGATGGCGCTTGAGCGGCATCGCTATAATCAGCGGGCGACGGCAAAGGGGCTGGGCCTTACCTATGACCAACTGCGTCACTGCCTGAGAAAGCACGGGCTGCTTTGAACCCGAAAAAGAAAAAAGGGGCCGCGAAGGACCCCTTTTTCCGTGATCAAGCTGCGCCGGATCAGCCGCCGTTGAAGTTCACCATGCAATAGAGCATCGCGAGCGAGAGCAGCGTGTTGGTGCGGGAGAACAGCATGGCCGTCCGCGCCGATTTCGCCTTGCTCGCGTCATCCGCTTCGACGATGCCAAGTGCGCGCTTCTGGTTGGGCCAGATGATGAACCACACGTTGAACGCCATGATCAGCGCCAGCCACATGCCAATGCCGATCAGCAGATAAGGGTCCTGCAGCAACAGTGCCTGGTGCACATAGCCCGCCAGATAAGCAACGATCAGACCGGTCAGCACGGTGAAGGCCGCGCCCCAGCGGAAGTAGAACAGGGCGCTTGGCGCAATGAATTTGGACACGCCGGGCTTCAGTTCGGCCGGAACCTTGGGCATGGTCGGGATCTGCACGAAATTGAAATAGTAGAGCAGACCGATCCAGGTGATGCCGAAGAACAGGTGCAGCCAGCGGAAAATGCCCTGAACCATATCCGTGTTGGCGGGGACTGCCGCGATGACGACGAGCGCAAGTACCAGCCCGACCACCATGGTCATATTCAGATTTTCGAGTATTTTTCCCATTTCGCTCCCCTTTCGATACTGACCCGTCCATCGAGGGTCAGCCTAAGCATATAAAACTAGGCGAATAGTGACCCTCTGTCACACCAAAATTGGTCACGCAAGCCGTATGAGCGGATTTGCCGGCTTATCGGCGCTTGCCCCTTGGATTGCTCTGGTGCCGGATATTGGCCGGTCGGCCCCGGCGCTTGAGGGGGCGGGGCGGCCCGCCCGGCTTTCTGCGCCCGCGCGGCATCGCCAAATGGCTGACCCCTTCCAGCAGTTCGAAACGAAGGGCGCCGCTGATCGGATTGGCTTCCACCAGCCGTAGTTTCAGCCGCTGGCCTAGCTCGTAGCGGTCGCCGCTTTCCTCGCCCTCCAGCGCATGTCCGGCCTCATCATAATGGAAGCGCTCCGCGCCCAATGTGGAAACTGGAACAAGGCCGTCGCCGCCCAGACCCTCGACGGTTGCGAAAAATCCGAAATTGCGGACGCCGGTGATGCGCGCATCGATGATCTCGCCGGTTTTTTCCGCCAGATAGGCGGCGACATAGCGATCGACGGTTTCCCGTTCGGCCTCCATCGCACGGCGCTCATACTGGCTGATGAGTTCGCCGATACGGCTCATATCTTCGGCATCTTCGCGGCTGAGCGTTGTGGCAGGCGGGATTGCGGCGTCTTTGGGCCGGGGTAGCTCAAGATTGTAGCTGCCGACCAGCGCCCGGTGGACCAGCAAGTCCGCATAACGGCGGATGGGCGACGTGAAATGACCGTAGCTGCCCAGCGCGAGACCGAAGTGACCGGCATTGCGCGGACCGTAATAGGCCTGGGTCTGGGTCCGCAGGATCTGTTCCATGACCTGCGGGCGGTGCGCGACATCGCCGACCCGCTCGAGGAGGCGGTTGAAGGTCGCGGGCTTGATGACCTGGCCCAGTGCGAATTCGATGTCGAAGGTGCCGAGATATTCCTTGAGCGCCGTCAGCTTCTCCCGCGACGGCGGCTCGTGGATGCGGTACATGACCTGAGACTTCTTCGCCTCCAATGCCTTTGCCGCAGCCACGTTGGCAGCGATCATATAATCCTCGATCAGCCGGTGGGCGTCGAGCCGCTCGCGGATGGCGATGCTGACGATGCGGCCTTCCTCGTCCAGCACGACGCGCCGTTCCGGAAGGTCGAGTTCCAAAGGCTCACGCTTGTCGCGCGCCTTCGCCAGCAGGGTCCAGCAGGCCCAGAGTGGCTTTAACGCAGCCTCGATGAGGTCGATGCCATCGGCATTGAAATCATAGCCCTGGCCGTGCGCGGTGGCGTCGATCGCTGCCTGCGCCTGCTCATAGGGAATGTTGGCCGCCACACGGATAAGGGCGCGGGTGAAGCGCCAATCCTTCACCTTACCGGATTTGTCGATGGTCAGATGGCAGGCAAGAGCCGCCCGGTCCTGTCCGGCCTTGAGCGAACACATGTCCGATGACAGGCTGTGTGGCAGCATCGGCACGACCCGGTCCGGGAAATAGACGCTGTTGCCGCGCTTCCGTGCCTGCTTGTCGATAGCGCTGCCGGGGCGGACATAATAGGAAACATCAGCGATGGCGACGATGGCCTGATAACCGCCCGGATTGCCGCCGCTCTCATCTGGGGAGGCCCAGACGGCATCGTCGAAGTCGCGGGCATCCACGGGATCGATCGCGACGATGGGCAGGTGACGCAAATCCTCGCGCTTGTCAGGGTGAAGCGGCAGAGTCGCGACCTTGGCGGCTTCCTCCTCCACTTCGTCGGGAAACTGGAAGGGGATGCCGAACTTATGGATGGCGATCAGGCTGAAGCTTTTGGGCGCGAAAGGATCGCCCAATATGTCGGTCACGCGCGCGCTGGTGCGGGGCGGGCGGCCCGAAGGTTCGGCAAGCACGAGATCGCCGGGCTGCGCGTCGCCCGCGTCGCTGACAGGCAGGTCGCGGCGGACCTTCTTGTCCACCGAGCGGAGCCAGAGCTTCTCATTTTCATCCCGGTCGATCACGCCCATCAGCAACTCTGCCGATCGGGCGAGTTTCTTCATGGGATGGGCGATCCAACCATTGCCCTTTTCCTCGGTCCTCGCGAGAATCCGGTCGCCCAGGCCAAGGGCGCTCCGGCTGCTGCGTTCGATTACGCGCAGGCGGGGCGGCGGTTTGCCTTCCGCTTCCCAATGTTCGGGAACGGCAATGGCATCCTTGCCATCGATATCGACGATCCGCAGCACGGTGACTTTCGGCACGCCGCCCATCTTGTGGAAGGCACGGCCGGGGGCGCTATCAATCAGCCCTTCATCCGCCATGTCCTTGAGCAGCGCCTTCAAGGCGATCTTGTCCGCGCCATGCAGCCCGAAAGCGCGCGCAATCTCCCGCTTGCCCGCTGGCATATCGGAAGATGTGATGAAGTCCATCACCTGCTCCCGGCTGGGAAGACCTTGGGGACGGGATTTTGCGGATTTTCTGGAATGGGGAGGCATGAGCCAGCTATAGGGAGAGACATGCCGCCACGCCAGCCGCAGCGGTGCAATTTCGTCAAAGTCATGCCATAAGCAGATGATGGTCCACGATTTGCTCATCATTGGGGGCGGCATCAATGGGACGGCGCTGGCTCGCGAAGCGGCGCTCAATGAGCTTTCCGTGCTGCTGGTGGAACGGGGGGACCTGGCCTGCGCCACGTCGTCCGCATCGACCAAGCTGATCCATGGCGGCCTTCGCTACCTGGAATATGGCGATTTCCGCCTGGTGCGGGAGGCGCTGCAGGAACGGCAAAGGTTGCTGCGAGCCGCGCCCCATGTGATCCGCCCCATATGCTTTGTACTGCCGCGCGCGCAGGCGGTAAGGCCGCAGTGGATGGTGCGGCTGGGTCTGCTTCTTTATGACGTGCTGGGCGGCAGGAGCCAGCTGCCGCGCTCCTACAGGCTGCGGCCGGGCGATAGACGGCTCCAGATGCCGCTCAAGCGTCCGATTGGCGGCTTCGTCTATATGGATTGCGTCACCGACGACAGCCGTTTGACGCTGCTCAACGCCCTGGATGCCGCGCAGCATGGGGCGGACATCCGGACGGGGGCGGAACTGCTCTCCGCCTATCGCGAAACGGACGAATGGCGCGTTTTGCTGTCCGGTGGAGCGGAAGCGCGGGCGCGGGTGCTGGTCAATGCGACCGGGCCTTGGGTCAGCGAGACGCTGACGCGCCTTGAGCAGGCAAGCACGGCGCACGTGCGGCTGGTGAAGGGCAGCCATATCATCGTGCCGCGTCTCTATGAGGGCGATCATGCCTATATCCTGCAGCAGCCGGATCGCCGGATCGTCTTCACCATTCCCTACGAGCAGCGCTTCACGCTGAT
>CBHCMH010000209.1:0-4369 GCA_965974445.1 uncultured Rhizorhapis sp. | reverse complement strand
TCTTCCCGCCGAACAACGGATCGTCGGAATGCTGCGCCGCCTCGGCTTCGATCTTTCGCCAGTCCTCCGGGCCCAGGCTCGCCACAGCAAGGGGAAAGTAGGTCTCTTCTTCATCGCGCATATGTTTCCGGTGCATTGTGATGAAGGTGTCGGCGACGGCATCGAACCATGGGCGCGGCATTTCCACGTCGTGCCAAAGGTTGTAGACGGCGGCAGAGAGTCTGCGGGTGAGCGCGGCCATTTCCCGGTGTTCCGCCAAGATTGCCCCAGCCGGCCCAGCGCCCGCCGGGACTTTGTTCTTGAGGTGCTTGAAGATCAGATCCTCTCGCGGATGATGTCGCAGTTCGGGGAAATTGAGGACATAATCCACGATCCTGGAGAGGACTTCGAAATCGGCGCTTTTCGTTTGCCGATAACGTTCCAGCTCCTCTTGCAGCACGTCGAGCAATCTTGCCATGTTGCGATGGTCACGGATGAGCTGCTGGATGATTGGAGGTGTTTCGCCGGGCATCTCTGCCTCCGCCGACAACCGAAATTAATCAAAGTATGAAACGAAGCAGCCATCCGCAGCTTGATCTGCATCAATGGCTGGCGTCGGCCAAGGCCCCACCGTAAAGGCTTGATTAGCTTTGAAAGACCTAGGTTCGACGGCGCGTCGACTGTGGTGTGACGGAGCGTAGCAGCTCAAATCCGTTGATCCGCGCCTGGAGGAACGCACAGATGTCGCCAAGCCTGTATGCCTTCATCTGGCGGTCAAGCCGTCGCCAGCAAATCTGGCTGGTCATGCTAACGCTTATCGTCGCGCCGATGAGCATGATCCCGCTGGAACTACAGCGCCGCATTGTGGACGACGCAATCCATGACCAGAATTTACGTTACATGTTCCTGCTGTGCGGACTCTATCTTGTCGTCCTCCTGCTGCAGGGTGGCCTGAAGTACTTGCTCAACGTCTATCGCGGCAGGCTAGTCGAGCATATCGCATTCAAATTGCGAGGTCGCATCTTCGACCTGCTCGTAGACCAGCCGCTCAAGCGGCGTGAACCCAACACCACGACCGACAAGGGCGCGGTCGTCTCAATGACCTCATCCGAGGTCGAGGAAGTGGCCGGATTTGTTGGCGATTCCATCTCGTTCCCATTACTCCAGGCAGGGACGGCTTTCGGCACGCTGGGTTACCTATTCTGGGTTCAGCCGGAAATCGCGGCATTCGCCGTAGCGCTGTTCATCCCGCAGATTGTGATCGTGCCACTGGGCCAGCGGCGCATCAATCGCTGGGCTGCCATTCACGCCCGTCTTCTGCGCAAACTAGGCGGCACCATCGTTTCGGGTGAAAGGAACGTGCTGACCTTGAAGCATCTGGAACGACGATTCGCAAAGCTATCGCGCGGAGCGCTCACCACCCGCGTGCTCATCTACCGCGTTAAGTTCCTCTTGACTTTCCTAGGCAATTTCGTTGATGCGCTGGGGCCTCTAATCGTGCTGTCCGTCGGCGGATGGCTTGTGCTCAACGGCAAGGCGGAAGTCGGCACTTTAGTAGTCTTCATTTCGGGATTTCAGAGAGTGGCGGAGCCATGGGACCAGCTCCTCACCTTCTATCGCACGACTTCGAACGCGCGCACGAAGTATCGTCTGATCGTAGATACCCTGCCAGCAGAGAAAGTGGCTTAGTCGCTTCGATAGCGAGTTGCAGAAGGTTACTGCACCATCCAGTCAACTCGGCCCGAGATGGGCGAGCGAGCGCCTATGGGCGCCAGTCCACGGCCCTGGATTACTCGCCGGTTTCCGCCCGAGCGCACGGCCAGTTCTGCGGAGGCGTTAGTCCCGATGGCAGCTTCGTTGTGGAGTCGCCGCAAGTCTCGCTGATCTGATCCTGCCCTAACCCTTTGGCCAGCGACAGGTCTGCGCCCCGCACATCTGCGAGATCAAGGTTCGCCTCGGTCAGATCGGCACCGGCGAGACGTGCACCGCGCAGATCCGCGCGCGCGAGATAGATCCGTACCAACACAGAGTTCGTAAGATCGGCGCGGGTCAACGTTGCTCGACCGAGTTCGGCCTTCTCCAGGTTCGCTCCGACCAGCACCGCTTCCGACAGGTCTGCGCGGTGCAGTTCGGCCTTGGAAACTGTGGCGCCACTGAGGTCGGCGCCGTGCAGATTGGCACGATCTAGCATCGCCTTCGTGAGATCGGCACCCTTCAGATTCGCACCGGTTAGCCGGGTCCGCAACATGGTCGCTTCGCTGAGTGTCGCTTCGCTCAAATTGGCGGCGCTGAGGTTCGTATAACTGAGTTCGGCGCGCGCCAAGTTGGCGCCATGCAAATCTTTATGGGCCAACAGCCGCCTCGACTTGTCACAGCCGGACCAGTCTACTCCGGGGCCTGGGTAGTCTCGGCAATTGGCTGCCGCCGAACCGGCGCCGAGAAGGGTAAGCGCCAAGATTCCTGCGAGCAAGCGCATACAACCCATCGAAGACCTCCAATCCTTCACTTCGCGAAGCCATCGTCGGTATTCATTGCGCAGTCTCCCGGTAACCAGCACATCGGCGGCGACCCGGTGGATGGCATTTGCCAACATCTCTGGAATCCAACCAGGACTGACGATTCTCTTACTCAAGTATGCTCGATAGTCCTGGTCCCGGGTTGATTTAGGTCAAGTCACTTACTCATCGCAGTGATACCGTTTCTGCTGCGTGACTTGCGCGTTGCACCCCAATTCAGGAGCACCCGAGATGACGAACATCAGGATGCTGATCGCTGCCGCTGTCCTTGCCAGCCCGCTGTTGGTCGGTGCACAGCTTGCGCAAGCTCACTGCGATTCGCTCGATGGACCCGTCGCCAAAGCCGTCTATCAGGCGCTGGACAATGGCAACATCAACCCTGTGCTCGCTTATGCGCCCGGGTCGGCTGAAACCGAAATTGCCGCGGCGTTCGAAATGTCGCGGAAAGTGCGCGGCTTCGGTGCCGATGCGCAGGCACTCGCGGACCGGGCGTTCATGGAAACGGTCATACGGCTGCACCGCGCCGGCGAGGGCGCCGCCTATACCGGCCTTAAGCCGGCTGGCGCCGACTACGGGCCAGTCATTCCAGCTGCGGAGCACGCGGTGGAAACTGGCGACCTGACGAAGCTTGAGGCTGTGCTCGTCGAAGAGATCAAACATGCCCTCCGGGAGCGGATCGCGCACGTCCGGGCGCTTCAGGAGGCGCCACTTGAGCCCAGGACTGCGCCTGAGGTGCCGCATGCGCGGGAGCGCATCAGTGCCGAGCTCGGATTCATCACCTTTGCCGAGATGCTGCGTCAGGCCGCGCATGGCAAGGGCACCGAGCGTCACGTCGACTAGCAATTGCTATCTGGCGCCTGCTGGCGCGGCAGCGACCGGCTGATGACGAAAGGAGAGAGCCGTGGACTTCCAGATCCCATCTTCGCTCAAGGCCGAACACGAGGAACTGCACAGTCAGCTGGTACGGGCCACCAAGGCTGGTGGGCGCACCGGCGAGGCCGCCAAAGCGGTTGCGAAGCTCATGCACCCGCATTTTCTCAAAGAGGAAGGATACGCCCTTCCACCGCTTGGCCTACTCGGCCCCTTGTCAAAGGGCAAGCTAGAGCCGGCCATGGCTGATGTTTTGAAGATGACGGATAAGCTTGAGGCCGAAATGCCCAGGATGCTCGCTGAGCACAAGGAGATCGTTACCGCGCTCCAACGGTTGATTGACGCCGCGAGATCGGAAAGCATGCTCGACTACGTGGGCTTCGCCGAAAAGCTGATGGCGCATGCCCGCACCGAGGAAGAAGTGTCCTATCCGACGGCATTGTTGATCGGCCGATATCTGAAGGGCGCTCTCCCCGGTCCGAAAGTCAAGGCCGCCTAGTTTCCGGATCGAGCACAACCACCGCGGTTGCAGCACATGTCGCACCGTTTACAAGTCACCGTACCCAGCCCTTCAGAACCCTGCGCGTGCTGAGGGTGCGCGCATCGGATGGATGGTGGGAGATCCTGGTTGCTTTGGTAGGGCACCGCGAGGGTGCTTGTTTCGATACGGCTCGCGAGAATTGACCTATCTCAATGCGCAGCACGCCATCTATTGCAGAAATACGACTGAATCGTGATCTTTCTTACCTGGACGCAGACAGATGTTATCAATTGAAGATTGCATTGCCCTGAGCTCCCTGACCGAGGAAGAGGTTGCTGCCATTGCGGAGCACGAGCATCTTCCCATGATTGTGGCGGCCGAGCTTGGTAACTACCTTGTGCGGATCCCCGACGGCAGCCGCTATATCAAACGCATCATCTGCGACGATATTGCCGCCGCGCATGCACGCGGCGACCTGGCGCACGAGCTCGCGTTGAAGCTGGTGCTGCGTCACTATCTGTCC
>CBHCMH010000208.1:0-4371 GCA_965974445.1 uncultured Rhizorhapis sp. | reverse complement strand
CCAATCCGGACGAGGCGCGGGCACTGAGCGAGGTGGTGTGGCAACTGCTGCGCCTCTCTCTTGTCGGCCGGCCGATCGTGCCGATGGAACGGCGGCATGATGTGGCGGCCCTCGTGACTGAATTTGTCGAACGGCATCTGACCGACCCGGACATGACCACCTCGTCCATTGCCCGCTCACTCTCGCTTTCGCCGCGTACCGTGCAGAATGTCTTTGCGGCCATGGCGACGACGCCCACCGAATTCATACTCACCCGCCGCCTGAACCGAGCTGCGGAGATATTGGCGTCAGGAAGCGACTTCGGCTCGATCACCGATCTCGCCTTCGATCTTGGCTTCAATGATTCGGCCTATTTCGCACGCCGGTTCAAAGCGCGATTCGGCCTTACCCCCACCATGTTCAGAACCAGCCGGAGCCATTAGGCAACGCGCTTCACATGAGAACCGTTCGTGCTGAGCCTGTCGAAGCACTGCATTTCTTATCGATCAAGCTAAAGAAAAGATGCCCATCGACAAGATCAGGGCGCACGGGGACGTGCGCGATCGTCCTGTTCGCCCTTCACACAAGTCCAAGACCTTGCCAATTCCCGGCGCTAGGGAATGGCGATAAGCGGCGTAGCCAGGGGGTTCACGCCAATACAAGAAGGGGGAGGTCCCATGACTCCAGTCACGCTTAAAACCAGTCTGATCGCACTGACCATAGCCTGTCTGCCAGTGTCGGCGTTGGCGCAGGAGACCGCCGACGCGGCGGCTGCACCGGATGAGGGCGGCATTCAGGCAATCGTCGTCACCGCTCAAAAGCGCGCGGAAAATGTTCAGGACGTTCCGATCGCGATTTCCACCTTCACCGCATCCTCGCTGCAGGAACGCGCTGTCGGCGATGTCAGCCAGCTTTCCGGCATAGCGCCCAATGTGAATCTGGACGCGGGCACACCATTCTCCGGCTCATCGGCGGTGCTGTCCGCCTTCATCCGCGGCATCGGTTCGGATGATTTCGCCTTCAATATTGATCCGGGCGTCGGCGTCTATGTCGATGGCGTTTATCTCGCCCGCACCGTGGGCGCGAATCAGGACCTGCTCGACGTAGAACGGATCGAGGTGCTGAAGGGCCCGCAGGGCACGCTGTTCGGGCGTAACACCATCGGCGGTGCGATCTCCATCGTGACGCGCGATCCCGGCGATGAGTTCCGCTTCATGGGCGATGTCACCACCGGCAGCTATGACCTTATTCAGGTGCGTGGTTCGGCCGACCTACCGATCAGCGATTCCCTCAGTTCATCCGTCAGCTTCGGCGTGAAGAACCGCAAGGGTTATCTCAAGCGGCTCGCTTATCCGGGCGCCGCCACCTTTGACACCGATCCCTATACATCCTTTTCGTCGGCCGGGTTCGATACGGCTTCCCGGGAAGGGAAGACCGACAACTGGAACCTGCGCGGCAAGCTAAAATGGGACAATGGCGGCCCGCTGACCCTCACGCTGAGCGGCGATTATACCAAGGACGAAAGCACGACGGCCAACAAGTTGCTGGCGACGACGGAGTTTGTTCCGGGACCATTTGCCAACACCCTGGATAGAACCATTCCCGGAAGCGCGCTGAATCCGAGTCCGGATGCAACGACGTACAACGGCTTCCTGTTCGCCGGTTTGTACAATTTCTGCATTGGTTCAACCGCGGCCGAAATTTCGGCGCTTAACGCGGACGCGCTCTGCGGAGTACGGGGCACGCAGTTCAATCCGGATCTGCAGCTTTCCTCGCTTGCCAGCGTCAATGTCGATGGCGATCCCGGCAATGACCGCTTGCCCTGGGACAACCGCTACCTCCACAGCGATATCGACAAGAGCTATGCCAGCGCCAACAGCTTCTCCGATCTGAAAAGCTGGGGCCTTGGCGGCACCCTGCAATATGATGTTTCCGACGCCCTGACGCTGAAGTCCATCACGGCTTACCGCGAGCTTCATTGGAAAGCCGGCCTTGACGCCGACGGATCGCCGCTCAACTTCCTGCAACTGAGCTTCACCATGAACCAGTGGCAGTTCAGTCAGGAACTGCAGGTTCTGGGTCACGCCCTCGACAACAAGCTCAACTATGTTCTGGGCGCCTATTATTTCAAGGAGGCGGGCGACCTCCACGACTATGTGACTTTCGCCGAAGGTCTGCTGCAGGTCGATGGGCCCAATGACCTGAAGACGCAGAACTACGCGTTCTTCGGTCAGATCGACTATCGCCCGATCGACCTGATCGGGATCACGATCGGCGGCCGCTACACGGACGAAAAGAAATGGTTCGAGGGTGGGCAGCAGGATCTCAATGGGTTCAATTACAAGCTCTTCGGCGCGGCTGGCTGCGCGGACGCTTCTGGCAACATTAACCCCGTGTGCCAGGCGGCGTTGAGCTTCCCTGATCCCAACAACCCGGTTCGGGTCTATGTGCCGGGCGTCAACAAGAAGAAGTTCAGCAACTTCTCACCCAAGCTCGGCGTGCAGCTTCACCCCACGGACGATGTGATGCTCTATGCCAGCTGGTCGAAGGGCTACAAGACGGGCGGCTGGACCACCCGCCTGACCAATCCGCAGGGTAATGTAGCGCCGGACTTTGACGAGGAAAAGGCGACCACCTGGGAAGCCGGCATCAAATCGATGCTGATTGACCGCAGGCTGCAACTGAACGCCGCTGTGTTCACCACCGATTACAAGGGTATCCAGCTCAACATTCAGATCGGCACCTCCCCGACGATCGACAACGCCGGCGATGCCCGGATCAAGGGTTTTGAGGTAGAATTGGTCGCAGCGCCGTTTGACGGCCTGACCATCAACGGATCGGTCGGCCATATCGACGCGGAATACAGCCTTGTCGATGCGGCGGTTGCGGCGGTCAGCGGTCCGAACCCATTCCAGGCTGGTACTTTGGAGGGTGGGCCGCTGCCCAAGACGCCGAGTTGGAAGACCAATATCAGCCCGCGTTACGAAGCGAAGCTGGGCAATGGCGGGGCGCTCATCTTCTTGGCGGACTGGACGCACACGACGAGTGTCTGGAACGATACGCAACGCACCTTCCTGCTGAAGCGTCCCTCTTCCGATATCGTGAACGCCAGCGCCACCTATGAGGAGCCAAATGGCCGCTGGACGCTGACCGTCGGGGGCACCAACCTTACGAAGGACCGCTATCTGACCTCCGGCGGTTCGAACATCGCCGCAGGCGTCATGTTCGGCACCTATAACCGGCCGCGTGAATGGTATGCACGCCTTGGCGTCAAGTTCTGAGGACCTCTCCTGTCCCGGCGTACTGGCGCGCCGGGACTTTTTTCAGGACGAAGAACATATGAATCACCTGGCACAGGCGGCCGTTTTGCGGTCCTCCAGCACACCCATGGTTATAGAGGCGGTAGAGATTGCCGAGCCTCAGCCAGACGAGATATTGGTGCAGATCGCGGGCGTCGGCGTGTGCCACACCGACATGGTGATGCGCGATGGCCTGCTTCCCGTGCCGCAGCCCGTGGTGTTGGGGCATGAGGGTGCGGGGCGCGTGATTGCCGTGGGATCGGCGGTCAGCGACGTTGCGCCCGGCGATCATGTCGCGCTCAGCTTTTCAAGCTGCGGCCATTGCCCTTCCTGCGACGTGCATGAACCGGCCTACTGCCACAGTTGGGTTCCGCTTAACTTTTTTGGTGCGCGAGCGGACGGCACCACGGCCATCGTCGGCAAGGACGGGCAGGCGATCCACAGCCATGTCTTCGGCCAATCCTCCTTCGCCACGCACGCGCTGGTCCATAGGCGCAATGCGGTCGTGGTCGATAAGGATCTGCCCATTGAGCTTCTGGGGCCGCTCGGATGCGGCATCATGACGGGTGCTGGCGCGGTGCTGAACTCCCTGAAGGTCCGGGAGGGCAGCACCGTCGCAATCATCGGAACCGGCGCGGTCGGCCTGTCTGCCGTCATGGCCGCAAAAATCGCCGGAGCTGCCACGATTATCGCCATTGACCGGCATGCGGAGCGGGTGTCCCTGGCGCAGACTCTGGGCGCGACCCATGGTGTCGTGGCGGATGGCCGGAGCATAGCGGAAATCGTGCAGTCGCTTGGGCTCGCGCCGCTTGACTATGCAGTCGATACGACGGGCGTCGTGCCGCTGGTGGAACAGGCGATCGAGGCGCTTGCTCCGCGCGGTGAAATGGCTTTGGTTGCGGCTTTCGCTCCCGATGCGCGTATCCGTTGCGACGCCACCCATGTCATGAGCGGCGGCCGTGTCATTCGCGGAGTCGTGGAGGGTGGCGCGGACCCGCAAACATTCATCCCCGAACTTATCGGCTATTATCGCGACGGCCAGTTTCCCTTCGACCGCCTGATCAGGACCTATCCCTTTGCCGACATCCTGACG
>CBHCMH010000207.1:0-4396 GCA_965974445.1 uncultured Rhizorhapis sp. | reverse complement strand
CCGGGGCCTAATCCTATCAGTCGATGTCGATGGCCTGAATCATTCGTCCCATTCGCTCAGCAGCCCGCGAAGCTTGGTGAGCGCCGCCTTCTTGATCTGGCAGACGCGCGCTGCCCCGATGTCCAGCGTCTGCCCGATTTCCTCAAGGTTCATCTCCTCGACGAAATAGAGCTGCAGCACCATCGCCTCGCGCTCGGGAAGCTGGCTTATGCCATGGGCGAGCGCCTGCTTCAGCGACTCCCGTTCCAGAACATCGTCGGCGCGATCCTCGACATCGGCGAACCACATGCTTTGATCGGAATAGACCTCGTCCATGCTGTGATGCTGCGCGATTTCGCTGCTATCGACGACATGCCGATATTCCGACGGCGTAAGTCCCATTTCAGCCGACATTTCGGCCTCCGTCGGCGAGCGGCCCAATTGCTGCTCCAACCGCGCCCGCGCCGCGCCGAGCGCCTTGCGACGGGCCATGGCGGAGCGGCAGATGGTGGCGTGACGGCGCAGATGGTCGATCATCGCCCCGCGAATGCGCATCTGGGCATAGCTTGCAAAGCCAAAGCCCCGGTCCTCGAAACTGTTCGCCGCCTCCACGAGCGCGACCATGCCGATCTGCAGCAGATCTTCGATGTCGATGGCGTTGGAAACGCGGCCATGGACGTGCCAGCCGATCTTGCGAACCAGCGGCATATATTTCCGGGCCAGCGCCTCCGGCGTCACCGGGACTGCACGGCGGCCATAGGTAAGGCTGTCTTCCTGCGCCTTTATGTCCTGCATCATCATCTTCTAGTCCCCCGACTTTCAGTTCATTTTTTCCGACGCTCGGGGCGTCATGTTATCCCGCCGACCTGCCGGCGCCTCTCCTCCAACAACCGCGACGACCTCGACCGGTTTGCTGTCCGGTATCTCCAGGAAGGACAGCACCGGCGTTTCGGGCAGATGCGGCCTGAACAGCCGTGCCAGCGCTCGCCGCGCCAGCGGCGATGTGACGATGGCAAAGCTGCGCGCCTGCCCCATGATGGGCCGGGCGGCATTCATCACAGCCTCCACGATCCGGTTGGCCAGCGCTGGTTCTATCGGGTGCTGCGCCCCGCCCGACACGCGCATGGCCTGGGCCAGCATCGCCTCCAGATCGCCATCCAGCGTGATGACCGGCAGCGGCATTTTCACGGGCACCAGATTCTGGATGATCAGCGATCCGATCCGCTGGCGCACGCCTTCGACAAGCTGGTCAGGGCCGATGTCGGGAGACGCGACTTCGATCATCGCCTCGCAGATGCGGCGGAAATCCTTGAGCGGCACGCCCTCGGCCAGCAGCGACCGGCAGGCGGCCGCGACGGCGGCGAGCGAGAGCGGGTTGGGGGTAAGACCATCGACTAGCTGGGGCGCCTTTTCCTTCAGGGCGTCGAGCAGCTTGCGCGCTTCATCGAGGCCGAACATCTGCGATGCGTTGAGCGCAATCAGATGATTGAGGTGCGTTGCAATGACCGTCGGCGGATCGACGACGGTATATCCCGCCACCACCGCTTCGGAACGCTTGTCCTGGGTGATCCAGACTGCATCCAGCCCGAAGGTCGGATCCTTCGCCTTGCGGCCTGGAACTTCGCTTTCCAGATCGCCGCTGTCGAGCGCGAGCAGATCTTCGGGCCAGACCTCATCTTCGCCGACGATGACGCCCGCGATGGTGATGCGGTAGCAATTGGCTTCAAGCGCCAGATTGTCCTTCACCCGCACCATGGGCACGACAAAGCCGAGTTCGCGGGACAGCTGGCGGCGAATGCCGGTGATGCGGGCCATCAATGGCGCGCCCTTGCGTTCATCGACCAGGCCGATGAGGCCGTAGCCGATCTCCAGCCCCAGTGCCGCCCCATCGGATACATCATCCCAATTGATCTGCGCCGGATTTTCGGGCTTTTTCTCCTCAACCGCCGGCGCTTCGGCCTTCGCCTCGCGCTTGCGCAGCCGCCAGGCGGCATAGCCTGCGACACCGGCCGCCGGCAGGATGATCATGTGCGGCATGCCGGGCAGCACGCCCATGATGGTGAGGATGCCGGCCACCGGCGTCCAGGCCTTGGCCGAGCCGAACTGGCTGGAAATCTGGCCCGAAAGGTCGAGCGGGGAATTGACGCGGGTAACGATGCCGGCCGCCGCAATGGAGAGCAGCAGCGCCGGCACCTGCGCCACCAGAGCGTCGCCGATCGCGAGGAGAACATAGGTTTCCGCCGCATCGCCGAGCGACAGGCCATGGCTGACGGTGCCCAATATGATGCCGCCGATGATGTTGATCACCAGGATCAGCACGCCCGCGACCGCGTCACCCTTCACGAATTTGGACGCACCGTCCATCGAGCCGTAAAAGTCGGCCTCGGTCGCCACTTCCTGACGGCGGGCCTTGGCGTCTTCGGGGGTGATGAGGCCAGCGTTCAAATCGGCGTCGATCGCCATCTGCTTGCCCGGCAAGGCGTCCAGGGTGAAACGCGCGGAGACTTCCGACACACGGCCCGCGCCCTTGGTGATGACGACCAGGTTAATGATCATCAGGATCGCAAAGACGAAGATGCCCACGACATAGTCGCCGCCGATCAGAAAATTCCCGAACGATTCAATGACATGACCTGCCGCGCCCGGACCGCTATGCCCATCGACCAGCACCACGCGGGTCGAGGCCACGTTGAGCGCAAGCCGCAGCAAGGTCGCGAACAGCAAAACCGTCGGAAAGCTGGAGAAATCCAGCGGCTTGGCGGCATTCAGCGCCACCATCAGCACGGCAAGCGAAATCATGATGTTGGTGATGAAACCAATGTCCAGCACCAGCGCGGGAATGGGCACGACCATGAACATGACGAGCATCAGCGTCGCCAGCGGCAGGATGGCGCCTCTCGCCGCGCCGACCCATAGCTTTCCGTTCACCTCGGTGCGAGTCATCAAGCCCTACCTTCCAAAAGTCGCGAGCATCAGATAGGCGAGCCGCGCCGTTTCGGGCTGCGGCGCGACCGTTGGGTAATTGCGGCTTTCCAGCCGCGCGGTTTCGATCCGGACATAATCGGCCGGCTGGACCTGCTGATCCTCGGGAATATCGGCGAGGCGGCCGCCGTCCGATTGCGCGGGCAGGTAATTGCCGTCGCCGCCCAGCTTTTCGGCGAAACGCTGGCGCACTTCACTCAGGCTTCGCGGCGCGCCATTGCGGTCGTAGAAAACCCAGCGATTGGCCGCCGCCGCCGAAGGCAGCACCGCCGCGGCGGAGGCCCCGGGATTCTGGTCATGGGCGCGCAGGAATTTGGCGGCCCCGCCTGCCCCCAGAAAATGGGCGAGATACAGGTCGGTCGATGTCACCGGCCGACCGAGTTGCGCTTCCAGCGTCGCCTGATTGTCGGCGGCATGCTCAGCCGCCATGATCGAAGCGATTTCCGGTTGCCTGCGAAGGTCCATGATTTGCTGGCGAAGCGCGGGGTCGGACACATGATAGCGCCCGCCACTCTTGCCGATGGCGCTAGCGGCCCAGCCCAGCCCATGCTTGGCGCCATGATCGCTCACCACGCTCAGCCAGCTCTGATCGATGAACTGATATAGGCCCGTCGCGCTCGACGTGCTGGCCCGGGCATCCGGGTTGAGGCTGCTTTCGATTTTCGCCTGATTGAAAAGATAATTGAAATCGACGCCCGTGCGCTGGCTGGCCATGGCAATGGCGTTGGTGACGCGATTGCCGCGTCCCGTACGTCCAATGTCCATGTCGCCAAAGGCTGGCATAGGAAATCCCCATTTTATCGGGGGACAATAAAAAAGTCCCCGATCTCTCGGGGACTAAAAAGCAATTTCCATGCCAGTTTTAGAACCGGCTGATTACCGAGAAAAATCAGCGTTTATAAGTGCTAAGGCTCATCCGGCCGCCATGATGCGCCATCAAGTCGACAGTCTGGCGATTCAGGTCCGTCAGGAAATTGACGCGCACGCGCGCCGCTTCCACCAGGGGCATGATTTCGCGGATACGGCCGGTCACTTCCTGCGTATCCCGCCATGCGCCCTCCTCCCGGACTTCTTCCAACGCCTGGCGGACTTCGGCAATCACCGTTTCCATGCGTTCGACATCATCGCCGTCCAGCAGGTCGATAAGCTCGGAAAAGCCGTTTCCGAGGCGATCAAGGGCCTGTGCCGTCATGTCAGCCTTCCTTGCCCGGCATGTCGAGGTCGATCATTTTTTCAGCGATTTTTTCAGGATCGACGGGATAATCGCCGTTGGCGATCGCCGCCTTGATCTCGGCAATGCGCGCTGCATCGACCGGAGCGCCCTGCGCCGCCATACGCGCGGCGGGGCTTTGCGTTTCGGCAGTTTCCGATGGGCTGCCGTCGGGGTTCACCGAAGCCGGGGCCTGGCTCTTTCCGGCCTCCCGCAGCTTGATGG
>CBHCMH010000206.1:0-4409 GCA_965974445.1 uncultured Rhizorhapis sp. | reverse complement strand
CGCCGCGAAGGTGCAACTGGCCGAGCATGACCAATTCCTGGAAAACGGCCATGTCTATATCGCGCCGGGCGGAAGCCATCTGACAGTCCATTCGGCGCAGCGGCCTTATTGCCGGCTGACCGATGCCGACCCGGTAAGCGGGCATAAACCCAGCGTCGATGTGCTGTTCGCCTCTGTCGCGAAGGTCGTCGGTTCGCGCGCGGTCGGCGCGATCCTGACCGGCATGGGCAGCGACGGCGCACGCGGTCTGCTGGAAATGCGCAACACGGGCTGCGTGACATTTGCCCAGGATAAGGACAGTTGCGTCGTTTACGGAATGCCCCGCGCTGCTGTCGAACTCGGCGCTGCCGCCAATGTCTTGCCGCTTGGCGCCCTGGCCGGAAGGATCATCGACCAATGTCATGCATGACCCATCCGGAAAATCGCATCAATGTCATTCAGGGCACGACAAAGGTGACGTCCGACCCCAATGTCGTGCTCACCACCGTGTTGGGAAGCTGTGTCGCGGCTTGCCTTTATGATGGCATCGCCGGTGTTGGCGGGATGAATCATTTTCTCCTGTCCGAGCCGCGCGAGGGCGATCTTTCCTTCGGCGCGCAATCGGAACGCTACGGCACTTACGCCATGGAACTGCTCATCAACGAGATGCTGAAAGCTGGTGCGGCCCGCAGCCGGATGAAAGCGCATCTCTATGGCGGCGCGAACATGCATGCGGGGATGCAGGAAATCGGATCCGCCAACGCCCGCTTCGCCGTCGATTTCCTGATGCGCGACGGCATCCATCTGACCTTTAGCAATTTGGGAGGACGCGCGGCCCGCCGCGTGGACTTCCGGGCCGTGAAGGGCCAGGCGAGATGCCGGACGCTGACCGATCATGTTCCTGTCGAAACAAAACCAATCCAACCGCAAGCGGCGTCCGTGGGTGACGTTGAGCTGTTCTGAAAAGTGGAGAATCCCATGACTGTTGCAACCAAGATATTGGCGGTCGATGACAGCCCCAGCATGCGGATGCTGCTGCGCATCGCGCTGACCGAACATGGCTATGACGTGGCCGAGGCGGAAGACGGCGTGGCGGCGCTGGATTGGCTGAAGGCCAATACCCCCGACATGATCATCACCGACATCAATATGCCCCGCATGGACGGCTTTGGCCTGATCGATGCAGTGCGATCCGATGGCCGCCACCGCGATCGCCCGATCCTGGTGCTGTCGACGGAAAGTTCGGAAGAGAAGAAAGCCCGCGCCCGGGCGGCTGGCGCCACCGGCTGGATCGTCAAGCCGTTCGATCCGGTAAAGCTCGCTGCGGCTGTCCGTCGCGTCTGTCATTAACATCTGAAAACAGGGTCCAGAACATGTCCAGTCAGCTCATCACCTTTCAGATCGGCGAACAGTTTTTGGGCGTCGATATCATGGCTATCCGCGAGATTCGCGCATGGTCGCCCTCCACGCTCCTGCCGCATGTTCCCGATTATGTGCGCGGCGTCATCAACCTGCGCGGCAATGTGCTGCCGGTCATCGATCTTGCCGCCCGTCTGGGCTGGGGCCTTACCGAACCGACCGGCCGTCATGTCATCATCGTGGTGCGGATCGCCGAGCAGTTGCACGGGCTGATCGTGGATGCGGTGAACGATATCGTCACGGTCAATGATGAGGCCATGCAGGTTCCCCCGAGCCTCAGCACGGACAGCGCGTCGGCCTTCCTCAAGGGGCTGGTCGCCGTGGAGGACCGCATGGTCATGGTTCTCTCGCTCGACAATCTTGCTGCCGAAACCAGGCACTTGATCACCGCCGAAGCCGCCTGAGCAATTGAAGCAGTGACCATATAAAGCATAAAGGGAAGCAGAATGAGTACACGTGTCCTGGTCGTCGACGATTCCATCACCATGCGCGCGCTTTTTACCGATGTGCTTGAACGCACCAGCGGCATCAATGTCGTGGGGGCCGCTGCAAACGCCGACGAGGCACGCGACATGATCGCGCAGTTGAAACCCGATGTGCTGACGCTGGACGTCGAAATGCCGGGCAAGAACGGCCTCGAATTTCTTGAAGAGGTGATGGAAAGCGCCCCCATGCCGGTCATCATGCTGTCGACCTTGACGCAAAAGGGCGCACAGACATCGTTCAAGGCGCTGGAGTTGGGCGCGGTCGACTGCTTCCCCAAACCGCAGCAGGCCACGCCCGCCGAATTCGACAAGATCGTGGACAAGCTGGGCAAGCTCGTCATCGCGGCGGCCAGCGGCAAGGTTAAGGCCATGAGTGCCAAAGCGCCCGCCGCGGCCACGAGCATGTCAGAAGCGAAATATGACTGGAACGGAAAGCTGGTGGCGATGAGCGCGTCCACGGGCGGCGTTGAAGCAGTCTCGGAGTTGCTCGCTTCATTTCCGGTCAACTGCCCCCCGACAATCGTTCTGCAGCAGATGGAAGCAGGCTTCGCCGAGCCCTTTACCGCCAAGCTTAGTGAACGGATCAAGCCGAAAGTGGTCGTGGCCACCGATGGCGTGAAACTCGAACAAGGGACGGTCTATATTGTCGCTGACCCTGACAAGCACGCGGTGATCGACCGCTGGCCTGATGCTTCCATCCGCCTTCTGGGCAATGACCCGGTTCAGGGCTTCCGGCCGTCGGCCGACCTCCTGTTCGCCACCATCGCCAAGACCGCAGGCGCGAACGGCGTTGGCATGATCCTGACCGGCATGGGTCGTGACGGCGCCAACGGACTCAAGGCGCTGCGGGGCGCGGGAGGCAAGACCTTCAGCCAGGACAAGGATAGCTGCATGGTCTACGAAGCACCCGCCGCAGCTGTGGCTCAGGGTGCGGTCGAAAAGCAGCTTCCACTGGACGGACTTGCTGCTGCGGCGTTGGCCGTCGCCGGGTCATTTGCCAAGGCTGCCTGACCGATGAAGGAATCGGGGGACATGTTTGCAGAAGCAAGCGCCATCATCGACAATCTGTCTGTGTTGCATGCCATCGCGGCCGAATTGGAAGCGTCGCGGCTGTGTATGGAAGAGTTGGGCATGACCCTGTGCCTCGATCCTAATCTGGTCCAGGCGTACTTGCCCGCGCTTCAGAAACTCGACGAACTGGGCCAACGGCAATTCTGCCTGGCCCAGGTTCTTCGTGCGGCGGATATGCGCACCGCCATCGCCGATATCCCGCTGGATGCACTGCGCGACCGGCTGGCCGAATATATCCAGGGGCGGCAGAGCGGCTAAGCGATTGGTTTCCGGCATTTCTCGCTCTGGCAAAGGCCATTGAGCGTGGCCGATAGGGGGTGAGCCGCCATTCCTCTCCCGTAAGCCGGGGTGTGGTGGTATTGACCCGGAAGCAGTCATGCAAAGGGTCGGCTCGAACCTCATAATCCAGTAATTTCAGTGATATAGCTGGACAAACCCCTGCGGCGCTGCCTCAGTCCATGTGGCTTGAGCAGAAAAACTTGGCGCCATTTGGATATGCGACTCATGGATTATACTGCCTTTGCGGCAGTCATTCTATGTCCCTGATTTTGCAGGTAACAATAAGTAATAAATCAAACGGTATATTCATAAGTATAAATATTATATCGGACGATATATTTCCTTAGATACTATCGATAAAAATTCCACTAAATCTGATTGTTAACCTTAAATATAGATGACTCTACCCGGTTAACGGAATATTAGTAATACGTAGTTGGCCGCTCGGGGCGCTGGTCCAGTTACTGATATGCGGAGCGTGTGGGGGATCTTCACTTCCATTTCGTAGGCCGGATTGAGTGGAGGGAGCGGGGGAAGGGCAATGGCCTCCTTCGAGCCGACCAATGCTGACGGGACAATCATGTCCTGATCAATCAGTCGCCCCTTCATTTCGATCCATGCTTGCCGCTTCCGGAAACTGAAGGGTGGGAAAATGGATATCGAACGCACGGGCAGCAGCGACGCCGAAGGCCGGCAGTCGCAGGATTATGCCGCGACCTCAGAAGTTCAGGCACTGGCCGCCACGCAGGCAGGCCCCATGCAACCAGCCCTTCAACCCAATGCCAAGGTCGTGTCGGCGCTCGATGGCCCGGTGGTGCTGCCCGAAGGCGTGAGCCTGGACCAGATCAAGGTGTCCGGCCGCGATCTTGTCGTCAGCCTGCCTGATGGCACGCAAATGGTGATTGTCGATGGGGCGGTCTTCGTTCCCCAGTTGATCATCGACGGCGTTCAAATTCCGCCCGCCAACATCGCGGCGCTGCTGATCGGTAACGAACCGCAGCCGGCAGCCGGTTCGCCGCAGAGTTCCGGCGGCAGCTTTGCCACCGATGAGGGCGACATTGGCGATCCCTTCAACCTCGGCGATTTGCTGCCCCCGACGGAACTGGCCTTTTCGGTGCCGGAGCAGCAGGAAATCATTCCGGTTGTTGAGGAGGAGGACACGGAACCTACGGTTGT
>CBHCMH010000205.1:0-4412 GCA_965974445.1 uncultured Rhizorhapis sp. | reverse complement strand
ATCATCCTTTTTGGGCCCTATCGGCTGGCGCACGCCCTGCATGCCGCCCTCGCCAGAAGCGCGATTCCCGGCGGCGCGAGCGTCGTGAACCTCGCGTCCCTGTCCTCCTATTTCGGCATGGACGCCGTCCCCGGTTATGGCGCGGCAAAAGCGGCGATCGTGCAATTGACGAAAACGCTGGCGATTGCCTGGGCCAGCGACAATATCCGCGTCAATGCAATCGCGCCGGGCAATGTCGAAACCCGGATATTCGACCATGTGAAGAATTCGCCCGAGGTGATCGAGCCGCTGATCTCCCGCACCCCGATGCGTCGCTTTGGCCGGCCGGAGGAAATGGCGGGGCCCGTCCTGTTCCTCACCAGCCCGGCCGCGAGCTTCATTACCGGCCAGACGGTCGCAGTGTGTGGCGGTTACTCCATCGCCTGACCGCGCCATTCGATACGGAGGTCCATTTGTACATCGATGATCTCGCTTCGCCCCGGCAGACGCCGGCCGCACTCGCCGCGCTTCAGGCTGCCGAGGACCAACCCGTCACATTGACGCGGGAGGCCGTGCTGGACGCCGCGTGCGGAATGACCGGCCTGTCCGATTTTGGTCGCGAGGATTTTCTCCCTCGGCTCGACATCATGCTGCGCAGCGCCGACGAGGACGGTCTCAACGCCTTTGGCCGCACATTGTTCTTCAACGACATGGTCCGCTATGCGGCCAACCGGCTTCGCGTCGAGGATATGGTCGCCCGGCATCCGGAAATACTGGAGGTCAGGATCGACCGGCCGATCATCATTCTGGGCATGCCGCGGACAGGCACCACCCATCTCGTCAATCTGATGGCGTCGGACGACAGGCTGCGATCGATGCCCTATTGGGAATCGCTGATGCCGGTGCCCGCAGAGGGCCTTCCCGACACCCGGCTCGCCGATACCGAGGCATCCTGGGCCGGCCTCGACGCCCTGCTGCCTTTTCAGAAGAATGTTCACGAACTCAGCCCGACCCATATCCATGAAGAGATCGAGCTGCAGATGCTCGACTTTTCCTCCTACATGATCGAATGGATTTCCAGGCCCTATCGCTGGCGGGACCATTATCTCTCCCACGACCAGACTTCGAGCTACCTCTACCTGCGCAAAGTGCTTCAGGTGCTGACCTGGCTGCGTGGCCCGGAGCGCTGGATATTGAAATCGCCGGGACATCTGGAACAGCTCGGGCCGCTGATGACGGCCTTTCCCGACGCGACCATCGTCATGACCCATCGCGACCCGGTCGATGTCGTCGCGTCCTGCCTGACGATGAACTGCTATATCGACCGGTTGCGGCGGCTGAAGGTCAATCCGGGGGAAGTCGCCAATTACTGGGTGGACCGGATCGAGCGGCTGTTGCGCGCCTGCGTGCGCGATCGCGACCTGTTGCCGCCGGACCGCGCGGTCGATGTCCGTTTCCGCGATTTCATGTCGGATCAGATCGGCACCGTGCGCCGGATCTACGCCATGGCCGGACTTGAACTGACCGGGCAAGCGGAGCAGGTGATGCAGAGCTATATCGCCGATCATTCCCGCGACCGTCACGGACAGTTGGAATATCGGTTGAAAGAGGATTTTGGTCTGGAACCGGCGGCGCTTGCCGAAAGATTCCGGTTCTACAGCGATCGTTTCGTGACGGCCCCCAATTCCCTTTCCACCGGTCCCCTTTCCCCAAGCATACTCTGAACAGACGATGCGCCATGGGCGGATGATCGCGAATGGGGGAGGCAGGAGTTCTTGCCCTTTGAGGCACAGGAGAGAGGATCGAATCTTGGCAGAAGCCGGCATATCACGCGTGGTGAACGCCGCGTCGTTCGACGAGCATCCCGAGGAGATGTTCTGGCAACCCCTGGACGCCAGCCTCTCCATGCCAGCCGAAGAGGTGTCGCGCATCCAGCTTCAGGCCGTGCGCAAGCGGTTTGAGGAACTGCGGGAGCATCTTCCAGCCCTGCGCAACCTCGCCGCGGAACAGGGCATTACCCAAATCGCGACCCTGAACGACGCCGCCGCGCTGCTGTTCAAACATTCCGTCTACAAATCCTATCCGGTCTCGCTGATCGAGAAGAACCGTTATGATCGGCTGACCCAGTGGCTCTCCAATCTGACCACGGTCGACCTTTCCGATGTCCAGACGAGCGGCGTCGAATCGATCGACGACTGGCTGGACGCGGTCAATCGCGATGCGGGCGTGCGGATCATCCACACCACCGGCACCAGCGGAAAATTGTCCTTCCTGCCGCGCGGTCCGGCGGAGGCGAGCCGCCAGCTTCGTTCCGGACGCCTCTCGCAGCAGGCAATTGGCCAGCCCGAACCGACCGGACTGGACCAGGTTCCCACCATCGTCCTGGGCAACCGCATCATGTACAATGGCTATGGCGCCATGGTCGAAGCGCTGCTGCACGATCTCTACCAGGGTGACGACGCGATGATCGTCGCCATGAATCCCGGCCGGCTGAGCGCCGATGTCCTGTCGCTGGCGGGCCGCCTTGCCGCCGCGGGCAATCGCGGCGAACTGGGCCGTTCGCAGGTCTCGCCCGCGATCTTGAACCGCCTGGACGACTTCGTTGCTGCCCAGAAGGAAGGGCCGGCACGCCGCGCCCGCTTCTTCGACGAGATATTCGATCGACTGGCGGGCAAGCGGGTCATGATGTCCGGCAACTGGTCCATGTATCATGAAATGGCCGAAGCGGGCGGGCAGCGCGGCGTAGGCGGCATCTTTGCGCCGGACAGCCTGTTCCTGTGCGCGGGCGGCACCAAGGGCGCGACCCTTCCCGACGGGTACAGGGAAACCATTCCGGCGTTTCTCGGCATATCCATGCTCAATGAACTGTACGGCATGAGCGAGATGACGGCGCTGATGCCGAAATGCAGCGCGGGCAAATATCATGCCCTCCCCTGGATGCTGCTGTTCCTGCTCGATCCGGAAACCGGCCAGCCCGCTCCGCGCAGCGGGACGCATACGGGACGTTTCGGCGTCATCGACCTGTCGATTGAAACGCGCTGGGGCGGCATTGTCAGCGGAGACGAAGTGACGATGACCTTTGGCCGATGCGCATGCGGACTGGACGGCCCGTTTCTCGACTCCGACATTCGCCGCTATAGCGAGAAGGAAGGCGGCGACGACAAGATTACATGCGCCGGAGCACCGCAGGCGCATGACAATGCGCTCGCTTTCCTAGCGGAAATGGACTGAAAAATGACAGATTATGGTTTTCGCGTGCCGCTGGTTATCCGGGGCGAAGTAATCGAAGAGGATGGCGTGTCGCATGGCGGGCGCGGCGGGGGCGTCAGCTTTACCGCACCCGATGTGGCGGCCCATCTGGGCAAGCTTGCCCTGTCCACGCCCAGCAGCATGAGCGACCTCTACTCCCTGAGGATGGAGGAGATTTTCGACTATCTGGGCGAGCTGGGCAGTCGCCTCCCTCCCTCCCGCAATCCATGGATGGAGGAGGCATTCCGGATATCCTGCCATACATCGGGGCTGGGCGCCGACATCCTGCGCGCCATGTACGATAATATGGACAAGATGCTCGATCCCGCCGCCTTGCGCGAGGCAGCCGAAAATTCCATCGGCATCGATTATCTTGAGAACTGGGTCGAAATGCCGCTGGAGGGGCCGGTGACGGCACGGATCCGCGCTTTCGGCGCGCGCGCAGTCCATATCGTGGCGGGCAACGCGCCGGGCACGTCGCTTCTGACGGTCGCCCGCAACGCCATCACCCGGAGCGACGCGATCATCAAGACGCCGAGCAATGATCCGCTGACCGCGGCGGCGATCGCCCGGACGATGATCGACATGGCGCCCGATCATCCGCTGACGCGCCACCTCAGCGTCGCCTATTGGAAGGGCGGCGACGAGCGCGTGGAGGCAAAACTCTACACGTCCGGCAATATCGAGAAGATCATCGCGTGGGGCGGCATGGCGTCGATCAAGCATATCGCCAAATATGTGCAGCCAGGCATTGAACTGGTCGCGCTGGACCCCAAGCTCAGCTCGACGATCATCGGGCGCGAGGCCTTCGCCGACGAGGAAACATTGGCGCGGGTGGCAGGGGCGCTCGCGCTGGACGGCGGCGGCCTCAATCAGGAAGGCTGCGTGAATGCGCGCGTCGTCTGGGTCGAAAGCGGCACCGACGATGCGGGACTGGAGCGGCTCAACCGCCTCGGGCAACTTGTATATGATGCGATCCAGGCATTGCCCCCGCAGATTTCAGGCCCCGCCGTGCGCATGGACCCGGCCCTGGCGGATGAGGTGAGCGCGCTGCGTCTGGGCGGCGATGACTGGTACAAGGTCATTGGCGGCGGCGTCGAGGGCGCGGTCATCATGTCGCAGATGGAAGAACCGGTGGATTTCGCGCCGCTGCTCGCCAACCGCGTGCTCAATCTGGTGCCGGT
>CBHCMH010000204.1:0-4414 GCA_965974445.1 uncultured Rhizorhapis sp. | reverse complement strand
ATGGTCCTTTCTTCTCCATCTATATGACCTCGCGCACAAAATTACTGACAGTCCCCGGCATTTGCGATAAATTCGGCCCCATTGTCCGACCGTATGTGCGCCGGCGGGCCACGCGTGATGAACAGTTCCCCCAAGGCAGCCAGCACATCTTCGTGACGGAGCTGACGCGCCACGATGAGCGCCAAGCACTCGCGACTGGCCTCGTCGATGATGGTCAGGATGCGGAACTTCCGACCATCATGCGTGCGACCCTCAACGAAGTCGTAGGCCCACACATGTCCGGGATATTCCGGGCGTAGCCGGATGCACGATCCGTCATTGAGCCACAGCCCGCGCTTTGGCTGACGCTGCGGGACTTTGAGCCCCTCACGCCGCCAGATCCGCTCGACCCGCTTATGGTTCACCGTCCATCCTGCATGACGTAATAATGCCGTCACCCGGCGATAGCCGTAGCGACCATATTGCTTTGCCAGTGCGATGATGTCCCCAGTCAGCGCCTGCTCGTCATCCGCCCCGCGCGGCACCTTGCGCTGCGTCGATCGATGCTGACCCAGAACCCGGCAAATCCGTCGCTCGGACACCGGAAGCTCTCGTCGCAGATGATCGATACAGCGCCGCCGCCGCGCAGGGCTCAGAAGTTTCCCCGCGCTGCTTCCTGCAGGATCAGCTTATCCAATGTGAGGTCCGAAATCGCCCGGCGAAGCCGCTGGTTCTCCTTCTCAAGATCCTTCATCCGCCGTGCCTGGTCGGTCTTCAGACCGCCATACTCCTTGCGCCAGCGATAATAGGTCTGCTCGCTGACCGCGATCCGGCGGCAGGCCTCAGCTGTCGTCGCCCCCTGTGCCAGCACAATCTCAACTTCACGCAGCTTGCCTATAATCTCTTCCGGCTTGTGCTTCTTGCTCGGCATTCGTCGTCCCTTTCGTGGTCCAGACTATCATAGTCTCTGGGCCACTCAGCGGGGGGCAGATCACTTGGAAAGCCCATAGAATCAGCAATTTTCACCGCTGTCTACGCCCACCCGCGCACAGGTCTCCCTATTCCCAATTTCGGTTCAGACACTTAGCCGTAGCTCGCCAAGGTGGCGGCTTATGTAAAATCCCCCGCTTAATCATTTCAGGTCATTGCCAAGCACTTTGCCTGCTCGTTTAGATAGAACACGTATAACGTCCTTGCGTAATTTCGACTTGAGTTCTTCCACGATGTCAACAGTCTCGTTGAGATGAACGACCGGACCATCGCCGATAGCATCAAGGCAGGCCAAGGCAACGTTGCGAGGGTCTGCGCCAGGCGCATTCGGATCATCGACGGGATAGCCCTTCCGTCCAAGCTGGGGCGTCTTGGTCACGCCCAGCATCATCACCGAAACATCGACGCCCTGGGGCGCAAGCTCGAACCATAGCGCTTCGGCAAGATTCCGCTGGAAGGCCTTTGATGCTGAATAAACCGCCACGTACCCGGTTCCCACCTCGCCGGAACCAGAACCGACCAGCATTATCGCTCCGCGCTGCCGATCGGCCATGAGCCTGCCGAAGTGATGGATCAGCCGGATCTGACTGGTAATGTTGAGCTGCACTAACCGGAGGTGTGCTTCAACATCCTGCGCAATGAAAGCGCCCAACGCAACACCGGATCCAGCGTTGCAAATCAGCATCCCGACCTCGACGTCGGTGACCGCGGCCGCAATCCGATCGGCCGCTTCCGGTACCGTGATATCAAGCGCCAACTCCCGCACTTCAACGGGTGTCTGGTCAACGATACTCTGTTTCAATGCCTCCAACGGCTCGGTCCTGCGGGCGACCAGCAAGAGATTGACGCCGTCGTGCGCCAGCGCCCGAGCCAATTCAGCGCCCACTCCTTCGGAACCACCAAGGATGACTGCCCAAGGTCCATATTTTTCTTTGTACATGGTGTGCCTTTCGTACTCCGGTGTCCTTCCCGACCTCAGTGTCTGAGCCGAAATTGGGGATAGGTAGGAAAGGTGAGTAATATCAGCTCCTTAACGCTTGACGCGGGAAGGTGTCGTTGATTCATTGGTAGCGACGAACTGCCATGGAAATAAACGATGGACCGATATCACCCGGGCGCAGCATGCCCGCAACGGACAGCGTTTGCCAAGTGATTTAACCGATGACGAATGGGCGGTGCTCGAACCGTTCTTTCCCGATGCCGCTGCTGTCGGCCGGCCACGCAAGTGGACGATGCGCAGGATCCTCGATGCGCTGCTATACCTGCTGCGCGGCGGTCTGCCCTGGCGGATGTTGCCACCCGGCCTGTTTCCACCACCGACAACGGTACAGCGCTGGTTCTATCGATGGCGCGACAGCGGGCTGTGGCAGACGATCAATCATCATCTGTTGTTGCAGGCGCGCGAAATCGAGGTCCAGGAAGCCTCTCCATAGGCCGGCGTTATCGTCAGTCAGAGCGTCAAAACCACGGAAAGTCGCGGCATCTCGGGTTACGACGCCGGCAAGAAGATCAAGGGGCGCAAGCGTCACATCCTCACCGACAGCTGCGCAATCTGGTCCACGCGATCGTCCACGGCGCCCACATTCAGGATCGGCGCACCACTCGTGCTCGCCGGGATCGTCGATCGCTTTCCATGGCTGCGCCATGTCTTTGCCGATGGCGCCTATGCCGGAGAGAAGCTGCGCGATGCTCTCGCACAGATCGGCACCTGGACGGTCGAGATCGTCAAGCGTTCCGACGCCGCCGGAGGCTTCAAGGTGCTGCCCCGCCGCTGGGTCGTCGAGCGCACCGTTGAAAGCGCCACCGCATGGCTCCTCATGGCCTCCGCCCAGCTCATGACCCGCAGATTTGCGAGCGTTTGACAACATGGCACAAGTTTCGAGTCAGACACTCAGCGATGCGAATAACCGCGCAGCGACGGGACGGATGTTGATCGGGATCGCCGTCATGCGCGGCATGGCGTTGACCCGTTCGACGTATTCGGTGTCGCTGATCAGCGGGTTCACATTGGTGCCCGCTTCGCGCGGATCGGATTCGTCCCCGATCACGCCGCCGAAGCCGTGACTGAGGGACGCGACGCCTGGCCGCAAGCTGGCATCGGCGCGGACCACGGCGCGGATGGTGCCGCGCGCGGAGGTGATCTCCACCACGTCGTCTTCGGCCAGTTCGAGCTTGGCCATGTCCGACGGCGCGAGGCAGGCGGGATTGAAGCTGTGGCGCGAACGCGGGCCGGCAGTATGAAAGCCGGTGCTGTTCTGGAAATCGCGGGTTCGCCGCGATATGAGCAGGAACTCGAACCCGTCCTCGCGCCGATAGGCCCGCGCCGCGTCCAGTTCGGCAAGCACGTCGTCGGGCATCAGGGTGAAGCGCGACTCGTTTCCGGGGCGGGCCGGCTGCACGCGGATGTCGCCGAGATCGAACACCGTACCGCGCGGATGGGCCTTGATCGCGTCGAGCGGTACGGCAGCGGGGCGCATGCGAATTTCTATGAGTTCGTCGGCAGTGGGAGCGCGGTCGCTGTCGAGGTCGACACCGCAATAGTTGATGACCTTGCCCAGGCGCTTGGCGAGAGACCACAGGACGTACCAGTCATCCACCAGATCCGCGCCGGGCGGCGGCGGCACCATCGCCGGGGTGTAACGGGCCCATGGCACCGAAACGAGGGGAAAGCCGGGGAAGTTCATCGGCATTTCCGGGCGTTCGTAGATCATCGTCGGCGGCAGAATGTAATGCGCCATCTCCGCGGTGACGGTCATGAAGGGATCCACGACGACCAGCAGCTCCAGCGTGTCCAGGGCCTGCTTGATCTTCGCCTGGTCAGGAATCGAATTGAGCGGATTGCCGCCGGAAACGATGAGCGCGCGGATCTGCCCTTCACCGGGGGTGAGGATCTCGTCAGCCAGGGTTCCGCTCAGGCGTTCTCCAATGATCATGCCCACGCCGCGGATACGGCTTGGCGGGATGTTGTCCCAGGACCGCGGGGCGGGGATTACTTCCTCGCGGAAGTCCGGCAGCGGGCTCATGATATCGATCGCGTCTACCTTCTCGCCTGCCCGCGGGAATCGTCCGCAGATCACGTTGAGACAGCTGACGAGATGCTGGGACACATTGGAATGCGGGCCAAAATTCGGCCCCGTCGCGGTGAGGGCCACCCCGCGCTTGCTTTCGAGCGCGAATAGCCGTGCGGCAGCCGCGATGTCGCCGGGATTGAGGCCTGCGCGCGCCTCGACCCCTTCGGGGGTGAAATCATCCACCGCGTCCTGGAGCCGCGCGAGATCGTCGGCCGCCGTGAACCGCGCGCAGAACTCGGCGTCGTGCCAACCTTCGGCGAGAATCAGGCGAACCATCGCTGCGGCGATGGCAGTGTCCTCGCCAGGCAGGGGCTGCAGGAACACGTCGGCATGAAGCGCCGTTTCCGTCCGCCGCGGATCGATCACGATCAACT
>CBHCMH010000203.1:0-4441 GCA_965974445.1 uncultured Rhizorhapis sp. | reverse complement strand
ATATGGTCCTTCTCCTTGCCGACGCCCCTGCCCTGCCGGATTTCCATCGCCATGGAGCGCGACACCACGTCGCGGCTGGCGAGATCCTTGGCGGAGGGCGCATAGCGCTCCATGAAGCGCTCGCCTTCGGAGTTGGTGAGATAGCCGCCCTCACCGCGCGCGCCCTCGGTGATGAGCACGCCCGCGCCGTAAATGCCGGTCGGGTGGAACTGAACAAACTCCATGTCCTGCAGCGGCAACCCGGCGCGCAGCACCATTCCGCCACCGTCGCCGGTGCAGGTATGGGCGGACGTGGCCGAGAAATAGCAGCGGCCATAACCACCGGTGGCCAGCACGACATTATGCGCGCGGAAACGATGGATGGAGCCATCTTCCATGCAGAGCGCAATCACGCCCCGGCACGCGCCATCCTCCATGATAAGGTCGAGCGCGAAATATTCGATGAAGAAGTCCGCGTCATATTTCAGCGACTGCTGATAGAGCGCGTGCAGCATGGCGTGGCCGGTACGGTCGGCGGCGGCGCAAGTGCGCTGCGCGGCGGGACCAGCGCCCATATTCTGCATCATTCCGCCAAAGGGGCGCTGATAGATCTTGCCCTCTTCGGTACGGCTGAAGGGAACGCCCGCATGCTCCAGCTCGTAAACGGCGGCCGGGGCCTCGCGGCAGAGATATTCGATCGCGTCCTGATCGCCCAGCCAGTCCGATCCCTTGACGGTGTCATACATATGCCACGTCCAGTGGTCCGGCCCCATATTGCCCAGCGAAGCGGCAATGCCGCCCTGTGCCGCCACCGTGTGGCTACGGGTCGGGAACACCTTGGTGATGCAGGCAGTCTTGAGGCCGCTTTCCGCAATGCCCATGGTCGCGCGCAGGCCAGAACCGCCCGCGCCCACCACGACGGCATCATAGGTATGATCGATGATCTTGTAGGCTTCGAACATCAGGCAGCGCCCCCGGTAAATGCAATCCTGGCTACGGCAAAAATGCCCAGAGCGGCGGCGCCGATGGCATAGAAATTGAGAAGAAGGATGGCGCCGAACTTCAGCGCGTCATCATGCACATAATCTTCGATCACAACCTGCAGGCCAAGCCGCAGGTGATAGAAGACATTGATCAACATCAGGATCATCGGCACGGCGACCAGCGGCTGGGCAAGCCAGTTCACGACCATCTCATGATCAAGGCCCGGCAGGCGCAGCGCGCTGACCACCAGCCAGATGACCAGGATCAGATTGCCGATAGCGGTAACGCGCTGGTTAAGCCAGTGGTGCGTGCCCGCGCGCGCGGAGCCGAGGCCGCGAACGCGGCCAAGTCGGGTACCCGTCCCCATCAGATGCTCCCCATGAAAATATATAGCCAGATTGCCGCCGTCGCCATCACGGAGCCAATGGGAATGAAGACCGCCCAGGCCTTGTTGGTCTTCAGCTCATATCCCGCGCCTGTGTCGAGCACGAAGTGGCGAAGTCCGGAAAAAAGATGCTCGGTGAAAGCCCAGGTGAGGCCGATCATGACGATATAGCCAGGAATGGAGGTCGCGCAGGCGATGAACCGGGCATAGGCATCGGGACCCGATGCTGCGGCGAACAGCCACCAGACCAGGCCCAGGGCGCCTACGATCGCCAAGCCGACGCCGGTAACGCGATGCAGTATGGAAACCAGCATATGCGGCCCCCATTTCCAGATGCTTAAATGCGGCGAAAGCGGGCGACTTTGCGGACGCGCCATTGTCTCATCCCTGTTTTGTGTCGAATCCGCGTCCGTTTAGCGCAAAGTCCGCAACATGCAAATGTTTCGGCAGGATCAATCTCGGCAATCGCCACACCGCTGGACATTTACACTCTTTTTGCGCTTATTCCGGCACAGATTGCCCTTGTGGGGAAAGGGTTGGTTAACCATCGAGCGATATACCGGGTTCGAGCAGTCCGTTCAGCGGACGGCAAGACTGATTTCAGGAGTCAGCCCGACAATGCCGAACCGGTTGAAAGCCGATGTCCCCATGGCGGAACGCCTCATGGAATTCGATCCAGAGGGTAGCCTGCGGCAGAATGCGCGCGAAATCTTCGCGCTGCTTGAGGACAATGGCGTCTTCGTCTCGAACGACACGTTCTGGCATCATTTTCTCGAACGATCGGGACTCAAACATTCCGCTGGCCCGGACGAAATCGAGGCCGCCGTGCGTCGCGGCGTCGAATATGTGCGCAAGAAATATGGGGATTTCGGCAGTGAGGAATGGGCGGCGATGGCGCGCGCCTATGCACGCGACGCGAAAAGCCGTGGACTGACGCTCCGCACCGTTCTTGGCTGCCTCTCCCTCGCGCATGAAACGACAATAAAGCGGATTTTCGATATCTGTCAGGATGATTCCCCGCGCGCCTGTCGCCTGACGACGGCGTTGCTGCGCATCGCGGTGCTGGAATCGGAACTCATGTGCTCGGCGATAGCCGATATTCGGGCGGAACAGGAACAACAGGACCGGCAACATAACAGCGCGCTTTTCCAGCAAAAGATCATGAGCGAAATCGACGGCGCGTCCAGCCTTGGCGAGGGGCTGCGCGAGCAGGCCAAGGACGCGTCCGCCGCGACTCGGGGCATGCTGGGCAAGGCTTCGGAAGTGGCGGCTGCCGCCGAGCAATCGGCCCTTGCCATGCGCGAGGCGGCACAAACCTCTGCTGGCCTGATCCGCGCCATCGAAGACGCCCGAACAGAAGTGGAAAGCGCGGCTGAAGTCGCCGCGCGCGCGTCCAATCAGGCGGGCGACGCAGTCGCCATGTCAGCGACGCTTTCGGAACATGCGCAGTCGATCGAATCGATTCTCGGCCTCATCCGCGACATTGCCGGCCAGACCAATCTTCTGGCCCTGAACGCCACGATCGAAGCCGCACGCGCGGGCGACGCCGGGCGCGGCTTTGCGGTGGTTGCGCAGGAAGTCAAAAGCCTTGCCAACCAGACCGCGCGCGCGACCGACGATATTGCCGCCAAAATCAGCACGATCCAGTCGGCGACCGCCCTGTCGGTGGATACCAACGAACGCATTCGTCAAACCGTGGATGAAGTGCAGGCCTCCGCCAACCGCATCCGCCAGGCGATGGACGCTCAGGCGCAGACCGTCACCATGATCACGGCCGCCGTGGACGAAACCGCGCTGGCCGCCGACTCCATGTCCGCCACCATTTCGGCGATCCGTCAGGATACCGACGTGGTTGCCTCGGAGATCGACGAACTGGAGCGGGGCTTCAGCAGCGTGGAAGGCAAGCTCGCCATGCTCCGCGAAGCATCGGCCGAATTCAGCCGGCGGGTGGCCTGACGCCGGTTTGACATCTTCCGCCGCTCGGCTAAGCGGACGGCATGACAAGCAAAGCCGGAAATACCGAAAGCTGGAAACTCACCCTCCCCTGCACCAAGGCAGAGGCGCAGGCTCTTTCGCTCGACACCGAGCCGCTGGGACAGATTGATCCCGCGCCAGTGCTCATGACCAGCGAACCCGACGAAAGCCAGCCGGACCGATGGCTGCTGGAGGCCTATTTCGAAGGACGCCCCAGCCGTTCCGCCATTGACATGGTGCGGGCGCTGGTTCCCAGCGCGACCAAGGCCGTAGCGCAGCTTGAAAAACTGCCCGACGAAGATTGGGTCACCTTGAGCCAGCAGGGGCTGGAGCCCGTGACCGCCGGACGCTTTTTCGTCCACAACCGGCCGGACGACAGTGTGCCGCCTGGCAAAAAATCATTCCTGATCGAGGCTGGCCAGGCATTCGGCACCGGCCAGCATGAAACCACCGAGGGTTGCCTGCTGATGCTGGACCGAATGAAACGGCTAGGCGAGCGGCACGACAATATCTGCGATATCGGAACAGGCACCGGCATCTTGGCCTTTGCCGCACAGCATCTCTGGCCAGGGGCCTACGCCACAGCGTCCGACATCGATCCCGTGGCGGTCATGGTGACCGCCACGAACATGGAGGTCAATTCGCTCCAGTTGGGCAAAGGTCCGGGCAGGCTGGCGCTCGTCGCGGCGGCCGGAACGGAGCATCCGACCATCCAGCGGCGGGCGCCCTATGATCTGGTCATCGCCAATATTCTGGCGGGTCCGTTGATCGAACTTGCGCCGTCGCTCAGCGCCATTTTGGCCGAAGGCGGCACGTTGATCCTCGCGGGACTGCTCGACCAGCAGGCCGAAAAGGTGCTGGCCGCCTATCGCCGCGAGGGCCTGCGCCTTGCCGACCGGATCGACAAGGGCCAATGGCCGACCCTTCGCCTGCGCAAGCGCCCCGCTATCGGCTGGAAGCGTCCCCGGCGGATGGAGCCGGGACGCAATGGCGAGGCTCCGGGTTACGGAAGCTGGTAGCGTTGACGATACCGGCCTGCGTCACGCATGGCCGATACTGGGTCGTTGCTGCCACCGAGGTTCCGTCATGCTGAACTGGTTTCAGCATCCATCCCGCCTC
>CBHCMH010000202.1:0-4472 GCA_965974445.1 uncultured Rhizorhapis sp. | reverse complement strand
CCAACTCATGCGCAATCACGCCCTGCAGCTGATTGACATTATCCGCCTTGGCGACAAGCCCGCTGTGCACCCACACAATCTGCCCGCCCGCGACGAACGCGTTGATTTCGGGATCGTTGATGAGAAGAACCTGCACATTGCGCGGATCAAGGCCCGCCGCCTGCACCAGCGGCGCGGAAATCTCGTTGAACAGCGCCTCTGTTTCCGCGTCGCGCAGAATCTGCTGCGCCATGGCCTGCGGTACAAGGAACAGGAACGACAAGAGCAGGAAAAGAAAGCCGCGAAGCATGCGCCCCCTATCGGACAAAAGCCGCCGCCGATCAACGGAAAGGAACCCAGCCATCGCCACTTCATCGCAAGCCGGGGCTGAACGGCGGATGAAAGGGGAGCGCAAGATAGAAGGTTCGTCCCGAGCGAAGTCGAGAGGCCTGGCACAACCTGTCTCAACCTCGCTCGACGCGAGCGTTCCCGCCGTCAGTCCCGCAGCAGGTCGTTGATCGCCGTCTTCGACCGGGTCTGGGCATCCACCCGCTTCACGATCACGGCACAGGCCAGGCTGGGGCCCGGCGTGCCGTCCGGCAGCGGCTTGCCCGGCAGGCTGCCCGGAACCACGACCGAATAAGGCGGCACTTCGCCCACGAAAATCTCACCCGTATTGCGATCGACGATCTTTGTCGTCGATGTGATGAACACGCCCATGGACAGTACCGATCCCTTGCCGACCCGGACGCCCTCGACCACTTCGGACCGGGCGCCGATGAAGCAGTCATCCTCGATGATGACCGGACCTGCCTGCAGCGGCTCCAGCACGCCGCCGATCCCGACGCCGCCCGACAGGTGCACATTCTTGCCGATCTGAGCGCAGCTGCCCACCGTTACCCAGGTATCGACCATCGTACCCTCATCGACGAACGCGCCGATATTGACGAAGCTGGGCATCAGCACGACATTTTTCGCGACATGCGAGCCGTGACGGGCAATCGCGCCCGGAACCGCCCGGAAACCGGCCGCGCGGAACTGCGTTTCGCCCCAGCCCTGAAATTTGGACGGCACCTTGTCCCACCAGTAAGACCCGCCGGGACCACCCGGGATCATCGCATTGTCGTTGAGGCGGAAGGACAGCAGCACCGCCTTTTTCAGCCACTGGTTCACTTTCCAGCCTTCGCCCTCCGGCTCGGCCACCCGCGCCTCGCCCAGATCGAGCAGGTTGAGCGCCTCGGCCACCGCCTCGCGCACAGCGCCCTCGGTGGCAAAGCTGAGATTGGCCCGGTCTTCCCATGCGGCTTCGATGGTGGAGATCAGCGTATCGTTCATGTCTGTTCCTCAGTTCTTCAATATGTCCGCCAGAAAGGGCGCAAGGTCGTGCGTCTCATAGTCGATGAAATCGGGATGCGCATCCACATGTCCCGCTTCCGATCCGTTATTCACCCAGACCGTCGTCATGCCGATCGCCTTGGCGGGCTTCAGATTGCGCGCCATATCCTCGAAAAACAGGCTGGCGCAAGGATCAATGGCATAGCATTCGCATAGTTCCCGGTAGCCCGAAGGGTCCGGCTTGGGAACATATTGGCAGGCGTGAATATCGTGGATGAATTCGAAGGCGTCGCCAAGGCCCAACCGGTCCAGCACCCGCCGCGCATAAGGGGCATCGCCATTGGTGAAGATCAGCCGCCGTCCGGGAAGCGCGCGGATGTAGGCGTTCAGTTCCGGATCAGGGGCGATTCGATCCAGCGAAATGTCGTGGACATATTCCAGAAACTCACGCGGGTCGGTGCCATGGTGACGCATCAGCCCGGACAGGGTGGTGCCATGCTCCATGAAATAGCGCTTCTGCACCGCCCGCGCCTCCTGCGGATCACAGCCCAGCAGCCCCTGGATAAACTCCCCCATCTTGACGTCGATCAGGCCAAAAAGGTCCGCCTTCGCCGGATAAAGCGTGTTATCCAGATCGAATATCCAGCTATCGACATGGGACAGGGCGGGACGCATGCGCTGTGCCTAGTCGGCGATCCACGGGAGGACAAGCAGATGGTAAAAATATCTTCAGTTCTGGCGTGCTAGCGTGAAGTCACTGATTGCCGGAATACTGCATATGACCCGTCGCAAGACATCCCTTACTCTTATCTTCTGCATTGCATTGGCAGCGTGCGGCGGAGGGGGCGGCGTGAATTCAACGCCAACGCCCTCGCCCTCCCCAACTCCAACGCCATCTCCTTCACCCACCCCGACCGCCATCAATTTCGACACCGCCGAATATCGGCGCAGCAACGGCGCGGTCTTTCACGAAGCAATCACCGCCTGGCAGGAAGGAGCCAGCGGCGAAGGCGTGACCGTCGGCGTGATCGATACCGGGATCGACATTCCGAACCCTGAATTTTCCGGCCGCATCAGCAGCGCCTCCCGTGCCTTTGGCGGCAACAGCAGCTATCAGGACGAAGATGGCCATGGAACGGCGGTAACCGGGGTTCTCGCGGCCGCGCGCGACGGCCGCGCGATCATGGGAATCGCATTCGAATCCACCCACATGGCCCTGCGCGCGGACAGCGCGGGAACCTGCGGCACGGAAGACGACTGCTCTTTTTTCGACAGCGACATCGCCGCAGCCCTTGACCATGCCCGCCTCAACGGCGTGCGCGTCGTCAACATATCGCTGGGCGGCGACGGCGCGAGCAGCCGTTTGCTGACGGCGGTGGATCAGGCGACCAAGGGGTTCGACGGCATGATCATCGTCGTATCGGCGGGCAACGAACGGAACGATCCTGACGCCGATTACGACACCAACAGCCCCAGTCCGTTCGCCCAGGCCCTTCTGGGCGCAGGCAATGGGAAAGTCATCATCGCTACCTCCGTCAATCAGAACGGCACAATATCAGATTTCAGTAGCCTGGCCGGTACGGCGCAAGAATCGGTACTGTCGGCGCTCGGCGAGGGCGTTCGCTCCTTCGAGATGGAAGGCGCCTTCCTCTACAGCGGCACCAGCTTCTCCGCCCCTCAGGTTTCCGGCGCCGCCGTCCTGCTGGCTCAGGCATTTCCCAATTTGACGAGCGCACAGATCGTCGAGCTGCTGCTCAGCACCGCCACCGACGCGGGCGCGACGGGTACCGACAGCGTCTATGGCCAGGGCATATTGAACATCGCCGCCGCATTCGCGCCGCAGGGGACGACGTCGCTCGCCGGTTCCACGACCCCAGTCTCACTGAGGGATAACGGCACGCTTTCCGCGCCCATGGGCGACGCCGCAAGTACAGCGCGCGCGCGGGCGGTTATCCTGGACAGCTATGGCCGCGCCTATGAGGCCGATCTTGGTCGAAGCCTGCGCATGGACATGCCATCGCTCAGCCTCGCCCCGCTGCTGCGGACGGGGGAACAAAGGCTCGCGGCGGCTGGCGGCGGCACGCGCATGGCCGTCACCATTGCCGAAACGCCCCATGGCGGGGCCAGCGTCACCCCGCTGATGCTGAGCAGCGCGGAGAGCGGTCGGGCACGAGCGCAGGCCGGCTATATCGCCGCCCGGCTGGGAACGCGCATCGACCTTGTCCTCGGCTTCTCGCAAGAGGCCGGATCGCTCGCCGCGATGGTGAGAGGCAAGTCGGAGCCCGCTTTCCTGCTGGCGACATCCCCGGCGCGTTCAATGGGGTTCCGCCAGGACGCGGAGAGCAGTTTCGCCGTGCGCTGGCAGTTGCAGGGCTTTGCATTGACAGTGGCGGGAGAAAGCGGGGATGCGCTCGTCCGGCGGGAATGGAACGATCCGCTGCGCGCCGATTACCGCCGCCTTCCCTATGCAGCGATCAGTATCGGCGTGGATGGGGAAGCGGGGCCGGCCGCTTTCGCCTTTTTCGCCAGCCATGTGCAGGAGGACAATACGGTTCTGGGCGCGCGCTTCGATCCGCTGCTGGGCGGCGGATCCGCCCGCACGCTGTTTATCGACGCCGATCTGCGCCTGACCCCCGGCAGCGGATGGGGCATGGGCGCGGCGTGGCGGCAGGGCTGGACCTCGGTGGCCGCTGGCGGCGTGCTGAAGGACGGCGCACTGCTCAAGAGCAACAGCTTCGCCTTCGACCTCTGGAAAGATCATGTGCTGGACGCGAACGACCGCTTCGCCTTGGGCCTGTCACAGCCGCTCCGCATCAGTTCGGGAGGGCTGAACCTGACCCTGCCGGTCAGCTTTGACTATGCGACAGAGCAAGCGGGCTATGGGATACAGCGCTTCAATCTCGCACCACGCGGGCGGCAGATCGACCTGGAGGCAGCCTATAGCCGGGCGCTCGGTTGGGGCGACATCACGGCCAACCTCTATTACCGCAAGGACAGCGGCAATATTGCCTGGTATCCGGACGATGTGGGTATGGCGGTGCGGTTCAGCACGGGGTTTTAGGGATTGCTGTCGGGCTTTTGCCGTCATTCTCCTCCCCGGCACGGGGATCGTTGCGAAATTCGTGCGTGGAGGATTTTGGGGCGAGTATGGGGCTTTT
>CBHCMH010000201.1:0-4477 GCA_965974445.1 uncultured Rhizorhapis sp. | reverse complement strand
CGGGTATCGACGTGGTGCTGACCCTCTGACCAGTGCCATAGTCCCCCTCCTCAGATTCGATGCCGGTGGACAGCGCCGCCGAGGTGCCCGGAGCGGAGTGCCTGACCTTCGGGTCGTCCGTGGTCTGTGCCGCCAACGGGCACGCAAACAATACCAGACCGGCACCGGCGGCAAAGGTGGACGGAAAACGCATGGCAACTCCTTCTTATTTGACATGTTCGAAGGAGTAACGGGCGCCGCGAGGGATTTAATCCATGAGGGCCGGTGAAAAATTCAGGGGCCGCGGAATGTATTAAAGGCCGTCACCCCAGCGAAAGCTGGGGTCGCTCAAAGGTGCGCGCAACCAGGAGTTGAGCGATCCCAGCCTTCGCTGGGATGACGAATAATGAATGATTTTGCTACCTCAAATGCCATCGTTCGCCAACGCCCGCCGCTGATTCCGTCCCCTGAGGTTCCGGTTTTCGGCGGCCCCGATCAAATTTCCACCTGGCTGCCGAGTTCGATGACCCGGTTCGTCGGCAGCTTGAAAAACTCCATGGCGCTTTCCGCATTGCGGACCATCCAGGCGAACAGCTTCTCGCGCCAGAGCGCCATGCCCGGGCGCGCGGACGGGATGAGAGTTTCGCGCGCGAGGAAATAGCTCGTATCCATTGTCTTGAACGGCGATCCGGCAGTCGTCACCGTTGCGAGTTCCGCCGGGACGTCCACTTCGTCCATGAAGCCGTAGTGCAGGACGATGCGGTAAAATCCTTCGTTGAGAGCGGTGATTTCGGTCCGCTTGGAAGGGTGGACATGAGGAATTTGCTCCACGACGACCGTCAGTACAGCCACACGCTCATGCAATATCTTGTTGTGCTTGATGTTGTGCAGCAGCGCCGATGGGATTGCGTCAGGCGTTGAGGCAAGGAATATGGCGGTTCCCGGCACGCGCTTGACGGACTGTGCCGCGGACTTGATGAAGGCCTCTATCGACATCGCGCCATCGGCCAGCCGCTCGCGCATCAGGCGGCGGCCGGTTGCCCAGGTGGTGAGCAGCGTGAAGACGACGGCTGCGACCAGCAGCGGGAACCAGCCACCGTCGAGAATTTTGGTCGCGTTCGATGCGAAATAGACGCCGTCGATGACGAGGAAAATTCCAGTGACGAGAGCGGTCAGGGCCGGCGGCCATTTCCAGACCGCGAAGGTGAGGACGCCAAGCATGCAAGCGGTAATGAACATGGTGCCGGTGACGGCGATGCCGTAGGCCGCCGCGAGATTGCTTGAACTGCCGAAGCCGACTGCGAGCAGGATGACGAGCACCAGCAGTCCCCAATTGACCAGGGGGATGTAGATTTGCCCGGCCGCCTTGGCGCTGGTGTGGAGAATTTTAAGGCGCGGGAGGAAACCCAGCTGCACCGCCTGCTGCGAGACCGAGAAGGCACCGGAGATGACCGCCTGGCTGGCAATGATCGTTGCCATTGTCGCAAGGCCGACCAGCGGCAGCCGTGCCCATTCCGGCGCCAGGAGGAAGAAAGGATTCTGGGCTGCATCGGGATTATGCAGGAGCAGCGCCGACTGGCCCAAATAGTTGAGCATCAGGCAGGGAAAGGCGGCGTAAAGCCACGACACCATGATCGCCTTGCGTCCGAAATGGCCCATATCGGCATAGAGCGCTTCCGCGCCGGTCACCGCCAGCACGACCGATCCGAGCGCCAGAAAGGCCAGCGTTGGATCGATCAGGAAGAAGTTGAGCGCATACCAGGGATTGAGCGCCCAGAGAATTTCCGGGGCCTGAGCTATCCCCGATATGCCGAGAACGGCCAGCACCGCGAAATAAACGAGGATCACGGGGCCGAACAGCTTGCCTACGCTGCCCGTTCCCCGCGACTGTATGGCGAAGAGCAGTACCAAAATTGCTATGGTAATCGGCATGACGAGCGAGGAGAGGCGCGCTTCGACGACCGTCAGCCCCTCCACGGCCGACAGGACCGAAATCGCCGGCGTGATGATCGCGTCGCCATAAAAGAGGGCGGTCGCCACAACGCCAATCAGCATGATCGGAACGCTCCAGCGGTTTGGCCCAAGCGAGCGCGTGATCAGGGCAAGCAACGCCAGGCTGCCGCCCTCACCCTTGTTGTCCGCGCGCAGAATGACGAATACGTATTTGACCGTGACGATCGCCGTCATCGACCAGAAAATCAGCGATAGCACGCCAAAAATATGGTCGCGGTCCACCGCCAGCGGGTGATGGCCAATAAAGCTCTCCTTGAGCGCGTATAGCGGCGAGGTGCCGATATCGCCGAACACCACACCGATGGCGCCCAAGGCGAGGGCGCCAAGGCCTTCTGGTTGGTCATGCGCCTGATCGGCCTGCGCCATCTCGACTGCCTGCAAGCGTTCGTTCCTTCACCTTTTCAGCGATTCCACGAACATCGCCTGATCACGCATCTAATTGCGTCATGGTCCGGCGACCATGAACTTTACGGAATCTTTATGCCGGCGCCAATCTTTCCCGTGGAACCTTAACGCCTGGTTCGCCCACATCACTTCTCGTGAGATTACGTATTTGAACGCGGACCGATGGGCGTGAAACTGCGTCCATCGGCACGTGGAAGTTCCGGCCATGATGCCGAAAAGCAAGATTATGCGCCGTCTGGAAGGCGGCGAGAGATGGTGGGCTGCCGAGATCATCTTGCGGGCTTTTGGCCTTGCCATGCTCGGTCTGTGCGTGGCCGCCTCTGTCTGGCTCTACGGCGCGGTCCATCAGCCGCCGCCGCCGCACGAGGCCAGACCGCTCGAATTTCTGGCGGCACTTGTTTCTGTCATAGGCTGGAGTCTCGGCTGGTCCTTTCTGGTCGTCGGACCGGGCCTGTTCAAACTGGTTCCGGTGCCAAGAAGACGCGGATCCTATTCGATCATTTTCAAGAACGATGGGGAAAATCGATGATAGCCAATGTTCAATGTTCAGGCGCGATCTGCGCAATGGTGGGGACGTGCTCATGACATTCCAAATGACCCTCGCCGGCCTGACCGCGTTCGGCCTTCTCGTTTATCTCCTGGCCGTGCTTGCGCGGCCCGAACGCTTCTGAAGGAAACGCAAGGCCATGTCCAAGCACGAACCCGTTCGCCTCTCGATCTTCAGCTGGGAGTTGGTCGGCCCGGCGATCGCGAACGCATTCACCAAGCTCGACCCTCGCCAACTGATCCACAACCCGGTGATGTTCACCACCGCCGTGGTGGCGCTGTTGATCACTATCCTCCTTCCCCTGGGAGGCACGGGGCTGTCGATCGGCTTCCAGCTTCAGCTCATCGTATGGCTCTGGTTGACTGTCCTGTTCGGCAATTTTGCAGAAGCGCTCGCCGAAGGGCGCGGCAAGGCTCAGGCCGCGTCGTTGCGCGAGACCAAGGCCCATCTCATGGCCAAACGGCTACGCAATGGCGGAAAATGGGAGCAGGTCGCAGCCACCGAGCTGCGCGCTGGCGAACTGGTGCTGGTGGAAACCGGCGACCTGATCCCCGCCGACGGAGAAGTCGTCGAAGGCGTCGCCTCTGTCAACGAGGCCGCCATCACTGGCGAATCCGCACCCGTGATCCGCGAGGCGGGCGGCGACCGTTCAGCCGTAACGGCGGGCACGCGCGTCATTTCGGACCAGATCAAAGTCAAGGTGACTCAGGAGCCCGGTCGCGGTTTCCTGGACCGCATGATCGCGCTCGTCGAGGGCGCGCAGCGGCAGAAGACACCCAACGAGATCGCGCTGACTGTGCTCCTTGTCGGCCTGACCATCATCTTCCTGATCGCTGTGGCAACCATTCCGGCCTTTGCCGCCTATTCGGGCGGTTTCGTCCCCGTGCCCCTGCTGGTGGCGCTGCTGGTGGCGCTTATCCCGACGACGATTGCGGCGCTGCTTTCGGCTATCGGCATTGCCGGCATGGACCGGCTGGTGCGCTTCAATGTCCTCGCAAAGTCGGGGCGCGCCGTCGAAGCGGCCGGCGACGTCGATGTGCTGCTCCTCGACAAGACGGGCACGGTCACCATCGGCGACCGCCAGGCGAGCGAGTTCCGCCCCGTTTCCGGCGTCCACGTCTCCGAACTGGCGGAAGCGGCGCTGCTGGCCAGCATTGCGGACGAAACGCCGGAGGGCCGCTCGATCGTCACCCTGGCCCGCGAGCAGTTTGGCGTGAAGCACACCGCGCTGCCGGCCGAAGCCGAAGTCATCCCGTTCACGGCACAAACGCGAATCTCCGGCGTGCAGGTGGACGGCTCGCTGATTCAGAAGGGCGCGGTGGATTCGGTCTTCCGCGCCAACCCGAACGCCGCCACCGGCGCATCCGCCAATGAACTCAAGCGCATGACCGACGAGATCGCGCGGAGCGGCATGACGCCGCTCGCGGTTGCCAAGGATGGCCGGATCCTCGGCGCGATCGCCCTCAAGGATATTGTGAAGGCCGGCGTGCGCGAACGCTTCGCCGAGCTGCGCCGGATGGGCATCCGCACGGT
>CBHCMH010000200.1:0-4483 GCA_965974445.1 uncultured Rhizorhapis sp. | reverse complement strand
GCTTGGCGTGGTAGGCGACGCCAAGGCCTGCGGCCTCCATCATCAATATGTCGTTTGCGCCGTCGCCCACGGCCATGGTGAATTCCCGCGCGATGCCATGTTCGGCGGCGGCCTGTTCCAGTTCTTTCCGCTTGGTCATGGCATCGACGATGGGGAACTGCACCGTTCCCGTCAGCCGCTCGCCTGCTACGTCCAGCACATTGGCGACGACCCGGCCAAAGCCGATTTCCTCGCCCACTGGCTCTGCAAAGCGGGTGAAGCCGCCCGACACCAGCACCGTTTTCGCGCCTAGCGCTCCCATGGTCCGCACCAGCGCCTTGGCGCCCGGCATGATAACCACCCGCTCGGCGCGGCAGACGTCGATGATTCGGTCTTCCATGCCCTTCAGCAACGCGACGCGGCTCTTGAGTGCTTCGGCAAAGTCCAGTTCGCCGCGCATGGCGCGCTCGGTGACTTCGGCGATCTCCGCCTTGATCCCGGCGTAATCGGCCAGCTCGTCAATGCATTCGACCGTGATCATGGTGGAATCCATGTCGGCGATGAGCAGCCTCTTGCGGCGCGTAGCGGCGGGCTGGACAATGACGTCGATGCCGCCGTCCATCGCCTGCAAGATGTGGCGAGCGTCCTTGGGGTTGGCGGTGAAGAACAGGTCGGCGGCCTTGCCGGGGTCCGTTTCGCGCACCTCATGCGGATCGCATCCCGCCTGCGCCAGCCGGTCGCCAGCCTCGCCAATATCCCCCTGCCGCAAGGCCTCACTTGCCACTATGGTCGCAACGAACATGACCCGTCCCAAATTCCCTTCCAGCCAGAATCAAGGCCCCGATGACCGCCCGGCTGTCGCGCTTATTGCCGGACCCACGGCCAGCGGCAAGAGCGCTCTGGCGCTGGAGCTGGCGCGGCGGGAGGATGCGGTCATCATCAATGCCGACGCGAGCCAGGTTTATGCCGATCTGGCCGTCCTGTCCGCACGCCCCTCGGCGGCGGACATGGCCGCCGCGCCGCATCGTTTATTCGGAACCGTCGATGGCGCGCAGGCCTGCTCCGCAGCGCGATGGGCGGAGGACGCAACGCGGGAAATCTCGCAGGCGCACGGGGCAGGGCGGTTGCCTGTGCTGGTCGGGGGAACGGGGCTTTACATCCGCACCCTGCTGGATGGCATCGCGCCGGTGCCCGAAATCGACCGGGATATCCGTTCGGCGGTCAGGGCGCTGCCGGTGGCCGAAGCCCATGCCGCGCTACAGGCCGAAGACCCGGAGAGTGCAGCGCGGCTCGCCCCCACCGACAGCAGCCGCGTTGCCCGCGCGCTGGAGGTGGTGCGTTCGACGGGCAAGCCATTGGGCTGGTGGCATGCCCATATGGAGGGCGGGATTGGTGATGCGATCAGCTTGCGTCCGCTGATCCTCCTGCCGCCAAGGCAGTGGTTGCTCGACCGGTGCGACTGGCGGTTCGAACAGATGTTGGAACAGGGGGCCATTGAAGAAGTCGAACGTCTGATGACGCGCCAGCTCTCGCCCGACCTTCCCGTGATGCGGGCCATCGGCGTGCGGGAGATCGCGGCATGGCTGAGCGGGGAGATGAGTCGCGAGGAAATGGTCGAGCGGGGCCAGATCGCCACGCGCCAATATGCCAAGCGGCAATATACCTGGTTCAACAATCAGCCGCCCGCCCATTGGCTCCGCTGGACCGATGAAATCAATAACAAACTGGCAGGCGAATTGGTAATAAAATTACAACAATAGCTATTGACAGGCCATTTTATTATAAATAGAGGCGAGCACCTTGCCTTTCCGGCTGCACTGCAGCAGAGCGCGAAATTTGTTGAAGGAGATTGGGCGTGGCCGAACGTAGCGGCGCTGATATTTTGGTTCAGGCGCTGGTCGATCTGGGGGTGGACACGGTGTTCGGATATCCGGGCGGCGCGGTGCTGCCCCTGTACGACGCCCTCTATAATCACCCGACGATCAAGCATGTTCTGGTGCGCCACGAACAGGCGGCGACCCACGCGGCAGAGGGTTATGCCCGCTCCACCGGCAAGCCCGGCGTCGTGCTCGTCACTTCTGGCCCCGGCGCGACCAATGCCATTACCGGCATCACCGACGCGCTGATGGATTCCATCCCCATGGTCGTCCTGACCGGTCAGGTTGCAACGCACCTCATTGGCACCGATGCCTTTCAGGAAGCCGATACGGTCGGCCTGACGCGCCATTGCACCAAGCATAATTATCTGGTGAAGGATCCGGCCAGGCTGGGCCACATCATTCACGAGGCCTTCCATATCGCCACGTCCGGCCGTCCCGGCCCGGTCGTCGTCGATATTCCCAAGGACGTCCAGGTTGCGACCGCTGAATATGAGCATCCGGGCGAAATCAGCCATGTCAGCTATCGCCCGCAGGTGAAGGCGGCCACCGCCGACATCGAAAAGGCGGTTGCCATGCTCGCGGCGGCCCAGCGGCCGATCCTTTATACCGGCGGCGGCATCATCAACAGCGGCCCGCAAGCCAGCGAGCTGCTGCGCGAACTGGCGGCGCTCACCGGCGCGCCTGTCACCAGCACGTTGATGGGCCTTGGTGCCTTTCCCGCCTCCTCGCCGCAATGGCTGGGGATGCTGGGGATGCACGGCACCTATGAAGCCAATATGGCGATGAACCGTGCGGACCTGATCCTGTGCCTGGGGGCGCGTTTCGACGACCGGGTGACGGGCCGCCTCGACGCCTTTTCGCCGGACAGCAAGAAAATCCACGTCGATATCGACCGCAGCTCCGTCAACAAGAATGTCATCGCCGACCTGGCCGTGATTGGCGATGTCGGCGGCGTGATGGCCGACATGATCGCGCTGTGGAAGGCCAAGGGTCACAAGAAGGCCGACCAGATCGAATGGTGGAGCCGGATCGACGGATGGCGCGCGCGCCGCTCGCTCGACTATCGCGAGAACGGCGAGGAGATCATGCCGCAGCGGGCCATCGCCGCGCTCTATGAGGCGACGAAGGACAAGAACCCGATCATCACGACGGAAGTCGGCCAGCATCAGATGTGGGCCGCGCAGCATTTCCATTTCGATGATCCCAATAAATGGCTGACCAGCGGCGGCTTGGGCACCATGGGATACGGGCTTCCGGCGGCAATTGGCGCGCAGATGGGCAATCCCGGCGCGCTGGTGATCGACATTGCCGGCGACGCATCGATCCAGATGAATATTCAGGAGCTTGGCACCGCGACCCAATATCGCCTGCCGGTGAAGATCTTCATTCTGAACAATGAATATATGGGCATGGTCCGCCAATGGCAGGAACTGACCTATCAAAGCCGCTATTCGGAAAGCTATTCCGACAGCCTGCCGGATTTCGTCAAGCTGGCGGAGGCCTATGGCTGGACCGGCATCCGGATCGAGGGGCCGCAGGAACTGGAAGCGGGCATCAGGCAGATGATCGACACGCCGGGACCGGTCATCGTCGATTGCCGCGTCGCCAAGCTGTCCAACTGCTTCCCGATGATCCCGTCGGGCGCGGCGCATACGGACATGATTTTGGGTGACGCGGAAGTCGCGGGCACCATGGACGATGAAGCAAAGGCGCTCGTATGACCCAGCATCTCCGGCTCCGCCTGCATGTGACAGAGCCGTGGGATTTTGAACGGACGAACGGCACGAACGAACTTACCGGCTGGACGATCGACTATGCCGATGAGGAAAATGAGGAATGGGAAGTGACCCTGGATCAAACAATCGAATTTCATGAACGGCATATCCGGACCCTGCTCGTGGGTCCGCGCTATGTTGGCGAACATCTTCGCCGGATTTTCGATGCGGTCGTGGGCTTTCCGGTACGCGTGGCGCACCGCCAGGACGGCGACTGGCATTATGCCATGACCGCCACCTTGTCGCTGCCCCGCGAGGAAGAGAAATAATGCACATAAAGGAAGAACTGAGCGAGCGTCATGTCCTGACGCTGACGGTCGCGAACGAGGCGGGCATTTTGGCGCGCATCGCGGGCATGTTCACCGCGCGCGGCTATAATATCGACAGCCTGACCGTCGCGGACATCACCGAAGACCACAAGATCAGCCGAATCACTATCGTCACCAACGGCCCGCCGCGCATCATCGACCAGATCATTGCGCAGCTCGACCGGCTGGTGCCCGTCCACAAGGTGACGGACCTCACTGAAAATGGCCCGTAGGTAGAGCGCGAACTGGCGCTGGTGAAGGTCGCCGGGCATGGCGAACAGCGGATCGAGGCGCTGCGCCTGGCCGATGTGTATCGCGCCCGCGTGGTCGCTGCGACCATCGAGAGTTTCATTTTCGAAATTACCGGCGGATCGGACAAGGTCGATACCTTCGTCAACCTGATGCGCCATGTCGGCCTGGTGGAAGTCGCCCGGACCGGGATCGTGGGTATTACGCGCGGCAAGGAAGCGGCGTGAAACATTGCCCTCGCCCCCTTTTGGGGGAGAGGGTTGCGAAGACTTGGCGGCTATGCCGCCTAGTC
>CBHCMH010000199.1:0-4499 GCA_965974445.1 uncultured Rhizorhapis sp. | reverse complement strand
CTCCGGAAAGTGGACCCGGTCCAGCCCGTTATCTTAACGATTACCGCGCTTCGGCCACCGCTGGCGTGTCCGCAAATCCCCACATGCGCTCCAGATTGTAGAAGCTGCGCACTTCGGGGCGGAACAGGTGGACGATCACGTCGCCCGCGTCGATCAGCACCCAGTCGGCCGCCGGCAGTCCCTCGATACGGACATTGCGGCCGGTCTGTTGCTTGATGCGCTCGGCAAGCTTTTGCGCCATGGCGGCAACCTGACGGGTCGAACGGCCCGATGCGATCACCATTTGGTCGGCGATGCTGCTCTTGCCCTGAAGCGGAATGGAAACGGTTTCCTGTGCCTGATCATCGTCAAGCGACTGGAGCACCAATTGGTGCAGGGCTTCAACAGAAGCGGCGTCATCCGCCGCGTCGTTGGCTGCTAAGGGTTTTGGCAATTGACCTCCTTTGCCTTAAATCCGGAAACGCGTCACCCGGTCGCGCATGGCGCGGCCGGTCATGTCTTGATGCCAATTGGGGTTAGCCTGCCGCAGCAGGGTTGCCGATCTTGGATCTGGGCGAAAGCGCAAAAGCACAAGCGCCGGCGGTCTCCAATCCGTCCATCGTTCCTTTTGGCTGGCGGGCCGGACGAAGCGCCGCAGCCAGCCCATTGCGACAGCCGCATGGGCAGCGCCATCATAGCCCGGACGCGCGATGACTGCAATCGGCATCGTCCGCGCTATGTCGCGCCAGCGCTTCCAGTGATGGAATTGCAACAGATTGTCCGCGCCCATGATCCAGATGAATTGCCGCTTGGGGTAAAGGCGGACCAGCTTCGCCAGCGTTTCGGCGGTGTAGCGCGTGCCCAATTGCCGTTCGATGGCGGTGACGCGAATGCGCGTGCCCTTCGCCTGTTTGCGCGCCGAGGCGAAGCGTTGCGGCAGGGCTGCCATGCCCTTCTGCGGCTTCAGCGGGTTTCCGGGCGAGACCAGCCACCACAGCTCATCCAGGCCCAGAGCCTGCATGGCGAAGAGCGAAATGGCGCGATGCCCGCCATGCGCGGGGTTGAAGGATCCGCCGAGCAGGCCGGTACGGGGCATGATCGGAGCGTATAATGGGATATACGCTCCGATCAACCCTCGCCGCTCAAACTCTTAACGCTCGCCCGACTCTACCGCTCGACCGCGCGGGTATAGAGGTGCCAGGTGGCGTAGCCCAGAACGGGCAGGACCACCGCCAGGCCGACAAAGAAGGTGATGCAGCCGATAAACAGCAGCGCCGCCACGATCAGGCCCCAGGTCATGATGACGCGGGGGTTGTGCATCGTCACCCGCACCGATGTCTGCACCGCCTGATAAACATCCGCCTTGCCGTCGATCAGCATGGGGAAGGACACGACGCTGATCGCCAGAACGACCATGGCGAACAGCAAGCCCACCAGATTGCCGACGATGATCATCGTCCAGCCCGCCTGCGTTGTGAACAGCTCGTTGATGAAGACTTCCGGCGAATCCGGGAAGATGACCCAGCCCGCCGCACTCACAGGCCCCAGCGTCGCGGCATAGATTGCCCATGCGGCGGTCAGCCACAGCACATAGATGCCGAACTGAACCGCCGTCAGCGCGGCGATGGAGGGCATGGCGGGACTTTTGAATTCCAGGAAGAAATGCCGCCAGCTGGTGTTCATCCCGCGCTCACGCCGGCGCGCCAGTTCGTAAAAGCCGCTGGCGACCGCAGGCCCCATGAGGGTCAGACCCGCGACGAGCGGGAAGAGGATCGGCAGCAACGGACCGTTCCGCGCGATCACAATCGCCAGGAACCCGACAATGGTGTAGATGAATCCGACGAAGACGAGATCGCCTCGCTTGTCCATAAAGTCCTCCCACCCCTGCCGGAGCGAGATCTTCAAATCGTCAAAACCCAGCGTGCGTATCCGCACCTCCGGAATGCCCCTGTCCAAATGCGCATGATGGGTACCGATCATATGTCACCTCTCCGCATGCCTCTGGCGGCCCATCAGGACCGCCCAGCCAAGCCGGCGTGCCATCGTGCGCCCTTGCAAACGGGCGTCTTTTCCGAACCATCACCCATGAACAGCCGGCAAGGGCCATCCTACGCCTCGGCGCGGAAGGGGGCAATGGACTAATCGGGCACGCGGTGTGCCCGGAGAAAGGGGAATTTTCGGCTCTTCAAAGCCGATTTTTCAGCGAATCGTGCCAACGCAAACGGCCCGCTGCCTTTGCTGGCGCGGGCCGTCGGAATGCTTCGGAAGCGCGGCCGGTTACCCGGCCAGCCGAATCACTTGATCTTGGCTTCCTTGAACTCGACATGCTTGCGCACGACGGGATCATATTTGCGGAAGGTCATCTTTTCCGTCGTGTTCCGGGGATTTTTCTTGGTCACATAGAAAAAGCCGGTGTCGGCGGTGCTGACAAGGCGGATCTTGACGGTGGCTGGCTTGGCCATGGCCCATTCCCTTTAAAACTGACGGTCGAAAGACATGAAAAAATAAAAGCGGCCGCGGAGCCGCTCCATTCAGGGTTGGGCCAATGCGGGAATCGGCGGGGATTGTCAAGGCACGAGACGCCGAGCCCGCCAAGCATCTCTCGCCCCCGCTATTCGGCGCGCCGTTGCATAACATCTCATTAACCATTGGCGCGCATTATTCCCCTTAAGGGGATATGGGCAAAAGGAGCAGGGGCATGAAAACGGATGCCATGATGCTGGTACGTTCCGACCTTCTCGACCGCATCGACGCCATTGCGTCGCAGGGCGGCCATCTCAAGCTGGCGGCTTTGTGCGAACAGGTGGATGCCATCCGGCACATTGCTCGCGTCTATCATCTCGATCCGGTCGAACAGATGGCGAGCACGCTGGAATCGGCACTGGCGATGGACGGACATGGTGCGATGATCCTGTCCTATCTTGACCTGATGCGGGATGCTGTCGGCTGCGAGGCTGTCGGCCCGCATGTCAGCACTGCCTATCTGGCCGCCATGTCACTGCGCATGGGCGCCTGAGCGACCCAATCGCTGCATGGACGCGCTGCTCATCGCCTTGCTGGCCAGCGCCCTTGCGGAAATGGGCGACAAGACGCAACTGCTCGCGCTGGTGCTGGCGGTGCGCTTTCGCAGCGATGCGACGGTCCTGACCGGGATAGCGCTTGCCACCATCATCAACTGCGCCCTGTCGGCGGCGGGCGGCTGGCTGATTTCCGGCCTTATCGGGACCAGTGCCCGGACCTTGTTCTTCGGCCTGCCCTTCCTGTTTGCCGGCGCGGGAATGCTGTTTCCCGTAACGCCCCCGGACATGGTGCGCGGCTGGCGGCTCGGGGCGTTTTTCACGACCTTCCTGGCCGTGTTCATCCTGGAGTTCGGGGACAAGTCGCAATTCGTCACGGCGGGTGTTGCCGTAAAGACCGGCGATCCGGTGCTGAGCGCGGCCGGAGCCTCTATCGGCGTCCTTCTTGCCGTCGCCCCCGCCGTGCTGCTGCGCCAGCAATATTTCCTCGCCTTGCCGCTGGCACTGGTCCGCAAGGGAGGTGGGGTGGCGTTTCTGCTGATCGGCCTTTTGCTGGCGCTGGGGGCCTTTGGGCTGGTGTAGTTGATCGCTTTTGACGATCAGTCTGGCAGAACTAATCGGTTTGCAAAATATCTCTTTGCTCGGCACTTTTGGGCTTCAAATCTGTTGATGACCCGTAACCGTCCGCAAACAGACAGGAGGCACCATGTCCATTTCCGAACTGCAGACGCCGACCGACCTGCGCAGCAATGCGACCAAATCGGTCGCCGAAGCATTGAACGGCATCCTGGCAGACAGCTATGCCCTCTATTTGAAGACCAAGAATTTCCACTGGCATGTCTCCGGACCGCATTTTCGCGATTATCACCTGATGCTCGACGATCAGGCGACGCAGATACTGGGGACAACCGACCTGATCGCCGAACGGGTGCGCAAGACGGGCAATACCACGCTGCGCTCCATCGGCGACATCGCCCGGCGCCAGACGATCAAGGACAATGACGCGGATTTCGTGCCGCCCGAAAGCATGCTGGCGGAGCTTCGCGAGGACAACCTCAAGCTGGTCGAAAGCCTCCGCGCCGCCAAGGAAGCAGCGACCGAGGCCAGGGACAACGCGACCGAGGGGCTGATCGACGACTGGACAGACCAGGCAGAGGAACGCGCCTGGTTTCTGTTCGAGGCCAGCTGCAAGGGGTGAGGTCAGGCTGTGGTATGAAGGACGGGAAGCGGGCCGTTGCTGCCGACCCCGGAATTGCCCCGAATTGTTGGAAGGCCAACTTGACAGAATTGACACTGATGCGTGTTGAATTTGCAGGATAATTTACCTGTTGGATAGGAAATTGTTGGATCAGGATTTTCCACCATTTCCCGCTGGTTACGAAAGTTCACTTTTGGAAAGAGCCGGAAGCATCATAGCCTGGGGATAAGGCTGTAGGACAGGGGGTTTTTGATGTCCGGTCAGCGCAACTTTTCTGTCGTTGGCCTGCCAAAGGCTCACTCCTG
>CBHCMH010000198.1:0-4519 GCA_965974445.1 uncultured Rhizorhapis sp. | reverse complement strand
AGGGGCGAACACTGACCGGCAGGGCCGCACGCCAGCCCTTCGCCACCTCAACTGCTTCCATATTCCCTGGTCCTCCCGCGACGGTACGTTGCGGGCGAACCTACAGACATTTCAGGCTTTGGCCAGTCAGAACAGCATCAGCGCTTGCGGCAGGCGGGGCGGGATGGACCCGGTGACTATGGCATTGATCGCCTCGACAGCAGCAAGCAGTTCGCGCGCGGAATAGGGCTTGCTCAGGCAGCCAATGGCCAGGTGCTTTGCATCCGCCGGGCATTGGGCCGTCACGAAGAGCACGGCGATCCCGCGATCATGCGCCAGCTGAGCGACATCCATCCCGCTGCGGCGCCCGTGCAGCCGCACGTCGGCCAGCACCAGGTCGATTTCGGCGCTCTTGATGACGAGTTCGGCATGGGCATAGCTCTCCACCGTGTCCACGACCTGATACCCGGCATGGGTCAGCAGATTTTCATTGTCGAAGGCGAGCAGCGGCTCATCCTCGACAATCAGAATCTTGCTGATTACCCGGTTGCCCCGTCCGAAAAACATTGCCGTCCTCGTCCCTTTGCGCCATCAGTCGCCGCATGTCGCGGTGCGCTGCTGCCATGGACATTAACGCACAAAACCAGCGTCCGGTCGCCTCCGTTTCCGTGCAAGATAAGGAATTTTTTCTCTTGCCACCAAAGAGCAACACCCCTGGCCGCCGACCCCCTCGCCCTGACGCGAAGCGGCGTCCGGCAGGGCCGAGAAAGCCAGGCGCAAAGGCAACGCCCCGTCCGGAAGTCACGCATTCGGACAAGGGCGAGCACCGCATCGCCAAATTGCTGGCGCGCGCGGGCGTGGCGTCCCGCCGGGAAATCGAGCGGATGATCGCTGAGGGCCGCATCGCGTTGAATGGAGCCGTTCTCCACACGCCCGCGACATTGCTGAAGTCGCTTCAAGGCGTCACCGTTGATGGCGTTCCGGTGGGCGAACCCGAGCCCGCGCGCCTGTTCTGCTATCACAAGCCCGCTGGCCTGCTCACCACCGAGCGGGATCCAAAGGGACGCCCGACCATCTATGACAAGCTGCCCGCCGATCTGCCGCGCGTCATCCCTGTGGGCCGCCTTGACCTCAATACGGAGGGGCTGCTGCTGCTGACCACCGACGGCGGCCTCAAGCGGCAGATGGAATTGCCTTCAACCGGGGTCGAGCGTACCTATCGCGCCCGCGCTTATGGCGCCGTCAGTCAGGCGCAGCTTGAGGACCTGATCGAAGGCATAGAGATTGACGGCATCCGCTATGGCAAGATCGACGCCAATCTGGAACGCCGGACGGGCCGCAATCAGTGGATCGAAATGACCCTGACCGAAGGCAAGAACCGCGAAGTCAGGCGCGTGCTCGAACATCTGGGGCTGGAGGTCAGCCGCCTGATCCGCACGCGCTACGGCCCGTTCGTTCTCGGCGATCTGCCTCCTGGCGACGTCGGCGAAGTGCGGCAGCATGATCTGGCGGTGTTCCGCAAAAGTCTGAAATGAGCGGGAGGTCTTTGCGGTGAGGATCATCTCCGGCCAATGGCGCGGCCGCACGATCAATGCGCCCAAGGGAGACTCCACGCGTCCAACCGCCGATCGCACGCGGGAGGCGCTGTTTTCCATGTTGACCAGTCGCCTGGGCAGTTTTGAAGGGTTGGCAGTCGCCGATATGTTCGCCGGTTCGGGCGCGCTTGGGTTCGAAGCCCTCTCTCGCGGCGCGGCCAGTTGCATTTTCGTGGAGCAGGACCGCGCGGCGCTGGACGTGCTGCGCGCCAATGCCGAACGGCTGGGGCTGCGGCCGGACGTTCGCGCGGCATCCGTTCTTGCGCTCGGGCCAGCCCCCGCACCGATGGATCTCATCATGATGGACCCGCCTTACGGGACCGGGGCGGGCGCGGTGGCGCTGGACAAGCTCAACCGGCTGGGCTGGATCGGCGATGCCACCTGGGTCAGCATTGAAACCGCAAAGAATGAGCCGGTCGATGTCGCTGGCTTTACCATCGACGCCGACCGGACCCATGGAAAGGCGCGGATTACGCTGCTTCGGAGGGCGTAGCCGACCCAAGCGCGCGGTAACGCTCGGCTTCCTTGCCGATCAGAATGTCGGCCAGGAACCAATAGGCTTCGCCCCATGCCGCCAACACCTCATCGGTGGCAGCCTCCCCCAGCACGTCGCGGATCGCAGGGAGCAGCGCGTTCGCCACATAGGGATAATGTTCGGCCTTCACGCCCGTTTCGACATGGCGCTGAACCATGCGTTCGACGGCCCCGCCCAATGCTTCAAGATGCTCGATATTCTGTGCATAGCCGAGAATGGCCGCTGCCAGACGCTTGGGCTGCTCGCCGCTGTCCTGCGCCGCCTGATCGAACATCGCCCGAATATCCTCATCGACGAACAGCCGCTCATACATGCGCGTGGTTATGGCGAGGCCATGCTTCTGCAGGGCCGGTCCAGTGGCTTTGACGATGGCGATGGTTTCAGGGGAAAGCTGGCGGGTCATGCGCGCTCCTTCAGGTGGTTGTTAACAGACGCTTTTTCGCGTCGTTGCCGAAGCGCTATAAAGTCCCGCCATATTCCGGATATTCGTATTATCCCCTAGCTACGAGAAACCGATGTTCGCCCGCCGTCTATCCCGTTAACCCCGGCGTTTCTTCCGGCCCGGCGCTTCGGACGGATTCATGCAGCTATCCTGAATCTCCTTCGTGCAGAGCGGATAGTCCTTTTTGGGCGGCGGCGGCGGGGTTACATTCCCGCCGACCACAACCGGGTTGGCGGCCGTGCCTACCGGCGCATTGGGATCGGGTACCGCGCCCGCTGGCGCTGGAACCATATCCCCCGCGGCAGGAGGGATTGGTTCAGGTACGACTGGCGCGTTCGGGTCTGGCGTTGTCCCCGGCGCGGCGGGCGCGGGCTCAGGCATCGGCATTCCGTCCGGCTGAGTCGTTGGTGCCTGGGTTGGGCTCTCTGGCGTCGGAGTCGTCGTGGCCGGGCTATCGGGCATCCCCATGTCCGGCGGCGGAGGCGGCGTAGTGCCCGGCTGGGTCATGCCGGGATCCTGAGGGGGGACATCCTGCGCCATCGCCGTCCCGCACATGAGAAGTGCAGCGGCGCTCAAGGAATAAAATTTCATCATATCAGCCTCTCCGGCAAAATTGTTTGCACGGGTCAATCGCGGTGCAGGCGCTTGGTTCCGGCCGATCGTTTCAGACCCGGTGAAGCGTTCCTTCGCCCCGCTGCGCTGTTGTCCCCCGGCGAAGGCATGTCAGCGCTTGCCCTCGGGCCCGCTGTTCCCTAACTGTTCACCCGTGAATCTCCCTGCCCCCTCCCCCGACGACCAGCCCTATCTGCGCGGGTTGAATGCGCCGCAGCGAGAGGCTGTGCTGACGACCGACGGCCCGGTGCTGGTACTGGCAGGCGCCGGCACAGGAAAGACGGCCGCGCTGACGGCACGCCTTGCGCATCTGATCGCCACGCGAAAAGCCTGGCCATCGGAAATCCTGGCGGTCACCTTCACGAACAAGGCGGCGCGCGAGATGAAGGAACGCGTCGGGCGCATCATCGGCGACGCGGTGGAGGGGATGCCATGGCTTGGCACCTTCCACGCCATCGGCGCGAAGATGCTTCGCCGCCATGCGGAGCTTGCGGGGCTGCAGAGCAATTTCACCATCCTCGACACCGACGACCAGCTCCGGCTGCTGAAGCAGATCATTCAGGCGGCTAACATAGACGAAAAACGCTGGCCTGCCAGGCAACTGGGCGGCCTGATCGACCGATGGAAGAACAAGGGCCTTACCCCCGACATGCTCGATGCCGGGGAAAGCGAGGCCTATGCCAACGGGCGCGGTCAGGAGACGTACCGCCTCTATCAGGAGCGGCTGCGGGCGCTCAACGCCTGTGATTTCGGTGATCTGCTGCTTCACATGCTGACGATCCTGAAGCGGGATCGCGCGGTGCTGGAGCAATATCAGCAGCGCTTCAAATATATCCTTGTGGATGAGTATCAGGATACGAACAGCAGCCAGTATCTCTGGCTCCGCCTGCTGGCGCAAGCGCGCAAGAATATCTGCTGCGTGGGCGACGATGACCAGAGCATCTACAGCTGGCGCGGGGCGGAAGTCGCCAATATCCTGAAGTTCGAACAGGATTTTCCAGGCGCGAAGGTCATCCGGCTGGAACAGAATTACCGCTCCACGCCCCACATTCTTGCCGCCGCCAGCGGGGTTATCGCTGAAAATGGCGGAAGGCTGGGCAAGACGCTCTGGACCGAAGAGCAACAGGGCGAAAAGGTGCGCGTGCTGGGTGTCTGGGACGGCCCGGAGGAAGCGCGCCGCATTGGTGAGGAGATCGAGAATTTTCAGCGTAGCGGCGGTTCGCTCAACGACACCGCCATTTTGGTGCGCGCGCAATTCCAGACCCGCGAACTGGAAGACCGGTTCATTCAGATCGGCCTGCCTTACAAGATCATCGGCGGCTTCCGCTTTTACGAACGCGCCGAAATCCGCGATGC
>CBHCMH010000197.1:0-4536 GCA_965974445.1 uncultured Rhizorhapis sp. | reverse complement strand
CCCTGCGCGTCGGTGTGCGCCAGCCCGCCGGACAGGGTCACAGTGGCACCGGCCACGGGGCGGCCGGTGACGGCATCGCGAACCTCCCCCGACATGGCGCAGACCGGCGAACTGAGAACAGCGAAAATCGGAACAAGAATGCGCAACAGACAGGAGTTCGACATGGCCCCCAACCCACGCCGCAAGGCGCTTTCGCGGCGGCAACTAACATGATAACCGATGCTCTATCAAGCGGGGTACGACGTTGGGAGGGGGTTCAATTCGCAACCGGTTCAGATTTGCGCTGATGCCGCTCGCCGCGTTGTTTCTCGCCATTGCGCCTGGCGGGAGCGCGACGCCAGCGGCCGGCGGAGCGTCGACAGGGGCAGGTGAGCGGGCAAGTGCGGGAGACTGTACATTGCGCGACGGCGTGTTCCGGAACGGTTCGCGCGCGACCAACATGATCGCGTTGACCTTCGATGCCTGCCCGACCAGCCGTCAGCCCGCCTTCGCCGATGATGTCGTGCAGTATCTGGAGGGTTCGGCGACCCCTGCTACCTTTTTCGTCTCTGGTGAATGGGCCGACGCCAATCCCGAGGCGCTTGCCCGGCTGAACGGCAAGCCCTTTTTCGAGATTGCCCTGCATGGCCATCGGCATCCGCGCCTGATCGACGCATCGCCCGAACACATCCGGGCGGAGATTGAAGACGGCCGCGCCGCCTTGTTGCAGCATGGCATAAGCCCAGCCCCATTCTTCCGCGCGCCCTTTGGCGACAACCCGCCCGGTCTGGCGGCCGTGGCGCGGCAAAGCGGCGTGCTGGCGGTCATGGGCGATGGCGGGCTGGGCGATCCCGATCCCAACCGGACCGCGCCCATCATGGAGCGCGACGCCATCCGCTGGTTTCAGGCAGGCAGTGTCATCATTCTGCACGTCAACGGCCGTGGCGTTGCGACAGCCGAAACCGTGGCCCATCTCGTGCCGCTTTTGCGCGAACGCGGCTATCAGTTCGTTCGCCTCAGCGACCTGGTCGATTCATGCGATCTGGCGGAATAATGGCCCTAGGCTGCGTCCTGCTTTCGGGCTGCGCATCCGTGCCGTCGGGCGAGCTCATGACGGCAGGGTGGCAGGGCATATGGTGCTGGGGTTCACCCCGGCGATCGTCCGAAACGCCCTTCCTGCAGATACAGCGGAAGGATGGCCGATGGGTCGTTCGGACCAAGCATTATATGCACGGCCATTTTGAATCCCAGGTCCGCAATGTCGAAATCGGGGGGAAAAAGCTTCGCTTTTCCTACTGGTATGCGCCACGCGAGCGGTGGGCGAAGTGCCGCTTCACCTTGTCCGGTGACACGATGGCTGGCCGGTGCGATGCGGAAAGCAGTGCGCAGACCTGGGAGACGACGCCCAGCTATCTGTGGCGCGAAGGCGTCCTGACTCGTCCCGCGCCCTTGCCGGCAGGACGCGCCGCGCCATGAACAAGGCCGTCTTCATCAGCCATTCGTCGAAGGACCGGGCGCTTGCAGAGCAGATATGCGACGCCATCGAACAGGCGGGCATCGGCGTGTGGATGGCGCCGCGCGATGTCACGCCGGGTCAGAATTATGGCGAGGCGATCATTGAAGCGATCAACGCGTGCAAGGTGCTGGTCGTGCTCTTCACGGACAATTCCAATCGTTCGCCTTCGGTGCTGCGCGAGGTGGAACGCGCCGTGTCCAAGGATCTGGTCGTCATTACCTTCCGGGCGGAAAAGATCATTCCGTCCAACGCGCTCGAATATTTTCTGAGCAGCCAGCACTGGCTGGACGCGTGGGAAGGTCGGCCGGACCTGCACTTGCCTGATCTGGTGGAGGCGACGAAGCATCTGGTGGGCGGGCAACTCGACGCCGCCGGGCGGATCACCAGCAAGCCGCCGGTCCACGGGCCGCGCACCAGCCGGCGGGGACTTATCATCGCGGGCGCGGCATCGCTGCTGCCGGTTGGCGGCGGGGTCTGGTGGGCGACCGGAGGCATGCGGGCACCCCCGATCGACAAGTCAGCTATCGCGGTTCTTCCATTCGACAACCTTGCCAAAGACCCGAAGCTCGGTTTTCTCAGCCTCGCCATTCCGGCCGAACTCAATGCGGGCCTGTCGCGTACGACAGCGCTTATCGTGCGGCCGCTGGAATCGGTGCGCTCCGTGATGAATGGCAAGCCATCCGTGGCAGACATGTCGCGCGCCTTGCAGGCGGGCATGCTCGTCAATGGCAGCTTCTGGAGCGCGGGCCCGCAATTGCGGCTCAGCTTCGACATCAGCGATGCCAGCCAGAACCGGCAATTGTCGTCGGAAACGCTGGAGGGAACCGTCGCCGACCTGCTCGGCCTCCTCAACACCATGATCCAGAAGGTCCAGCACAGCCTTCAGGTGCGAATGCAGGCGAGGATGAACGGGGCGGACCTGGGCACGGATAATGCCGAAGCCTATGAAATCTATCTGCGCGCGCTGACGCTGGCGCAGGACATCAATGACGCCAACAACCTGTCGGCGATTGAACTGCTTCGGCGAGCGACCGGACTGGACCCGCAGTTTGCACGCGCGCATGCGGCGCTGGCGGAATGCTGCGTGACCCGATTCTGGTGGAATTTCTCCAATGACCGGGATTGGCTGGAAAAGGCCGAAACCGCCGCGAACGAAGCGGTGCGGCTTGCCCCTGAATTACCAGAAGCGCGCTATGCGCTTGGCTATGTATTCGAAGGAAAAGGACGGCGTGGAGACGCGGCGCGCGCTTATGTTGCCAGCACCCGGCTTGGCCCACATTATGTCCCCGCGCTGGCGAGCGCGGCGCGTTACGCATTCTATATGGCGGACTTCGCCCGGGCGCTGGAGATGCTGGACCGGGTCGGGGTGATCGATCCGACCAACAACATCCATGTCCGCAAGGCGATGTGCCATTTCTTCGCGGGCAATAGCGACGAATGCCGGCGCGAAAACCGGGAGGCGGAGCGGATGGCGCGCGGCATCGATCAATGGACGCTGATCGGCTTTACCTGGTCCTGGCTGAAGGATTTCGGTTCGGCGGATCGCGTGCTGCGCCGCCTGGAGCAGATCGATCCGACCGCGCTCAGCATCCTTGAACTCCGGGCCTGGATTCACACCATGCGCGGCGAGGTCAGCAAAGCCCGCGAGCAGATGGCGCAGATCCTGAAGCGGCGATCCACCTTCGGCATCGCCGACGAGATCGCGACCTTCTACGCGATACAGGGGGATCGCGAGCAGGCGATCCAGTGGCTGACGCGGGCGATTGACGATGGGGCGCCCAACTACGCCTGGTACAAGTCCGACTTTTTCGCGATCCTGCGCGGCGACCTGCGCTACGACGCGCTGATGTCCCGGCTAGGCAAGGATTATCAGGGGGTATGGGCCAAACCCCGATAGGCTCGCTTCAATCCTTACTGCCTGCTCGCGTGAGCCGGTACATGGGATAGGCGCCATAGCCCTTGGCAAGTTCGATCCGCCCGACATAGCGGGAATGGAAACGATCGGGCGCTTCAAGCGCCAGGATAGCCGCGAACGGTTCGGTGACGAAGACAGCGCCGGGCGGCGTCACCGGTTCGATCCGCGCAGCGCGGGACACCTCCGTGCCATAGAAGGTGATCCGGCCCGTGACATGGTCAAGCGTCCGATAGACCGGCCCATAATGCGCACCTATGCGCATGCCGGCCCCCTGCGTCAGGCCGAGGGATGTATAGTCAAAATCGCGAAGCCTGTTTTGCAGTTCCAGCGCAATATGCGCCGCCGCTTCGGCGCTGGACGCAACCGCGTAAAGGGCGTCGCCCCAGCTGTTGCGGCAAAGTATATCGTCGTCATGCTGATCGAGCACATCGGCCACGCAGCGCATGACCCCGTCCCAGAAGACAGGCAGAGCAGCCTCCGGCAGTTTGGAAAAGCCGGGAAAATCCGTGAAGATGATCGCCGCAAGCATGCGCTCATAGTCGCTTTGATCATGACTGGCCGGGCGTACCAGGGCGCGGTCCACCTTGCCCGGCGCTATAATGTGGGTTTCGCCTCCGCGCGCGCGCCAGACCGCCATGTCCGCGCCTGTGCCAGCGGGGCCGTCGCCAATGACGCCATCCGAAATCGCGATCTGAAATGCCTCCACGCCAAGGTGCTGGGCACGCAGCCTCGCCTGCCCCATAGCGACGAGGCTGGCATAGCCGAACTGGCCGGGATCGCCGACATAATGCGTTTCGGAAGCGAAAGTCTGCGTTGTTGCAGCGGCGAGGCACCGTTCGAAGCGCGGCAGCCAGGGTTCGCCACCCGGCCGGACTGATTGTTCGATGAAATCTTCCAGGTCGAACGGAAAGACGAGGTGGAGTTCGGCTCCACGCGCCAGCACCGCTTCGGCTATCAATATGTCCCCGCCCGACGCCAGCGAGCCATAGGCGAAGCCGGCGTCCCGTTCGGCGAGCATGGCCCGGATGGCTTGTGCTATGGGCGCTTCGGCATCGTCATCGGCCCTGAACATATGACCGCAATAATGAAGGACGGCAGGCGGCCGGACCGGCGCGAGCAATCGATC
>CBHCMH010000196.1:0-4539 GCA_965974445.1 uncultured Rhizorhapis sp. | reverse complement strand
CCAGCGCAACCAGCGCGTCAATGACCGTGCGGTCCTTGACGGTCAGGCCAGCAGGCCCCGTCAGATACCAGAAGAAGACGGAAATCGCGAGCAAGGCGAGGCCCGCCACCAGCAGGCCAGTGACCGCGCCCGCCCGGAAGGCGACCGTCAGGCAGCTTTGCAGGCTGGTTCGGGCGGCTTCGGCCGTGCGGACATTGGCGCGCACGGAAATGTGCATGCCGATATAGCCCGCCGCGCCAGAGAGCAGCGCGCCTATGACAAAACCGAGCGCGGATGTCGCGCCCAGAAAATAAAGGATGGCGATGGCCACGACCACACCGACCATGGCGATGGTGCGATACTGGCGGCCCAGATAGGCCTTTGCCCCCTCCTGGATCGCGCCTGCAATTTCCTGCATCTTTTCATTGCCCGGTGAAGCGCTGAGCACTTGCCGGCTGGTAAAGAGCCCGTAGAGCACGGCCAGCAGGCCGCACCCTATGGCAATCGTGACAATCGTCATATTTGTTCCTCTCCCCTGTTCTGTTACGAATCCGGAACGCCGGGAAACGCCCGGAATGACGGGGCGGAAGGTATAGGTCAGGGCAATAAGGTCAAGCGGTTATGAGGATGGTGCAAATTATGCACGCCCTGGCCATGCAGATAGCCAAGGCGGGAGGGTAGAGCGACCCTTTGTCCCTGATTCAAGAGACTTAGCCCATGCCCCTCGCCAAAGCGGCCAATGGCGGTCGCGGACACCGGGAGCATGCTTCCGGTGGGCGCCGCGAAAAGAAGCTGGTAATCGTCCCCAGCCGTGGCAGCGGCAAGACGCAGGGCAAGATCGTCGGAATTGCTTGCCCGAACCTCGGCCGAAAGCGGCAGTTGGTCGAGCGCGATCTCCACAGCGACGCCGCTCGCTGAAGCCATGCGCGCCGCGTCGATCAGCACGCCATCGGACACGTCCATCATCGCATGAACCAGCGGCGCAAGCGCCTGCCCTTCCGCCAGCAGCGGCACAGGGCGGCGATAGGCGCGCAGGAGAACCGCAGGCTCCGGCTGTCCCGCACGCGCAAGCTCCAGTCCCAGTCCCGCCTCGCCAACCGTACCGGTGACGTACAGCACATCGCCCGCGAGCGCGCCGTTGCGGGAAGGCGCGCCCGATGGCGGCGCCTGACCGATGGCGGTCAGGGTATAGACGCCCGGCGCGCCCTTCGGCATCGCAACCGTGTCGCCCCCGATAAGCGGCATGGCGAAGGTGTCGAGCGCATCCTTCAGCCCAGCAAGAAAAGCGCTGTCCCAAGCATCGTCGCCAGTGAGCGCGTAATTCATCAGACAGGCGATCGGCCGCGCGCCCTTGGCGGCGAGGTCCGACAGGTTCACCGCCGCCAGTTTCCAGCCAATATCCTGCGGTGGGTCCGTGGCGAGAAAGTGAACGCCGGCGACGATGGTGTCGCTGGTGAGGACCAGCGAGGTCCCGCCAATGTCGAGAACGGCGGCGTCGTCGTCAAGGCCCCGAGCAGCATCATGGGTGGCGAGCGCGCGCAGGGCTTCGATGAAGGTGGTCTCGGTGGTCATGGGGCGAGGTTGTAGCATTGCTTGGCCCGAAGGGGGAGACAATGACACATGCTGGGTCGCTGCCATTTAAGTGGTCGTCACCCTGAACTTGTTTCAGGGTCCATAAGCTCAACCATAGAGGCTCTATCGTTCCTCCCTATGGATGCTGAAACAAGTTCAGCATGACGGGTTTTTATGGCAGCTCACCACCCAAAACCGTTTACCCCCGCAATTCCTTTGCAATCGCATCCAGCAGGCCGTTCACGAACCCGCTTTCCCGCTTGTCATAGAACGCCTTTGCCACATCGACATATTCGCTGATGACGGTACCGGTCGGCACGTCGATCCGGGCCATCAGCTCATAAGCGCCCGCCCGTAGGATTTGCAGCATGGGCTTGTCGAGCCGGGTCATCGACCAGTCCTTCGCCAACCGCCCCTCGATCAGCATGTCGATTTCGCCGCGACGCTTGTCCACGCCCGCCACGACATCGTCGAAGAAATCGCGTTCCGCGTCCACATAGGTGACATCGTCAACCGTCATGCCCAGCCGGTGCTGGTGGAATTCGCGCAGCAGCATGGGAAGGGGCGTGCCCTCCATGTCCTTCTGGTACAGGGCCTGCACCGCGGCAAGGCGGGCGGCGGAGCGGGATTTGGAGCGTTCGGTCATATGTTCCTTATGCCCGTTTGCGTCGGGCGAAGTCGAGACGGTCCTCGGCTTCGCTCGGGACGAACGGCCTATTTCAATCTTTTCGCCACGGACAGGGCATGGGCCGGAAGCCCCTCTGCCGTCGCCAGCGCGACCGCTGCCGGACCGATAGCCTGTATCGCCCGCTGGTCAAGCGCAAGGAAGCTGGTGCGCTTCATGAAATCCAGCACCGAGAGGCCCGATGAAAAGCGCGCGCGGCGGCCGGTGGGGAGGACATGGTTCGGCCCCGCCACATAGTCGCCGACCGCTTCGGGCGTCATGCGGCCCATGAAGATGGAGCCGGCATGGCGCACCTGATCGAACAGGGGCTGCGGATCATCGACCGCCAGTTCCAGATGCTCGGGCGCAAGGCGATCGACAAGCGGCAGGGCCTCTTCAAGCGCGCTCACCAGAATGATCGCGCCATTGGCGTCCCAGCTCGCACGCGCGACGGCGCGGGTGGAGAGCGTCGGTATCTGGCGTTCGACAGCGGCGGCGACGGCATCGGCAAAGGCCGCGTCGTCGGTGAAGAGGATCGACTGGCTGGTGGGATCGTGCTCGGACTGGCTGAGCAGGTCGGCGGCGGTCCATTCCGGATCGTTCTTGCCGTCCGCCACCACGACGATTTCGGAGGGGCCGGCCACCATGTCGATGCCGACGACGCCGTAAAGCTGCCGCTTGGCCTCTGCCACCCAGGCATTGCCGGGGCCGGTGACGACATCAACGGGCTTGATGCGCTCCGTGCCATAGGCGAGCGCGGCCACCGCCTGCGCGCCGCCGACGCGCCAGATTTCCTCTATGCCGGCGATTTGCGCGGCCGCCAGAACCAGTGGATTGATCTCGCCATTGGGCGTGGGCGTCACCATGGTGATACGCTCGACGCCCGCGACCTTGGCTGGGATCGCATTCATGAGGACGGAGCTGGGATAGGCTGCGCGGCCGCCCGGCACATAGAGGCCGGCCGCATCGACCGCCCGCCAGCGCGCGCCCAAACGAACGCCCGCCGCGTCGGTGCTGTCGTTGTCCTGCGGTTTCTGCTTGTCATGGTAAGCGGCAATGCGCGCGGCGGCGAGTTCCAGTGCATCGCGGAGTTCGTTGGAAAGTCCCTCCATCGCGGCCTTGCGTTCGGCGGCGGTTACGGCCCAGCCGCTGACGTTCAGGTCATGGCGGTCGAAGCGCTGGGTATAGTCGGCCAGCGCGGCGTCGCCTTCATCGCGGACGCGCTTCAGGATGGCCGTGACATCGCGCGAGACGTCCTCATCGGCTTCGCGGCGGGCGTTGACCAGCGCTGTGAAGGCAGCGGGAAAACCGGGGTCGCGGGTGGAGAGCCTAAGCGGCATCCCACGTCTCCACGGCCTTGCGGAAAGCCTCGACCAGCGGTGCGATCTCACTTGAGCGCATCTTGAAGGCGGCGCGGTTGACGATCAGGCGGGCGGAAATCTGCATGATGACGCTGGTTTCAACCAGGCCATTGGCCTTCAGCGTCGCGCCGGAGGAAACCAGATCGACGATCCGCCGCGACAGGCCGAGCGAAGGCGCAAGCTCCATCGCGCCGTTGAGCTTCACGCATTCGGCCTGAATGCCCTGCCGCTCGAAATGGCGGCGGGTGAGGCCGGGATATTTGGTGGCGACGCGGACGTGGCTCATCGCGCTTTGGTCCTCGGCGACAAGGTCCTGAGGCTCGGCGACCGACAGGCGGCAATGGCCGATGTCGAGGTCGACGGGGGCGTAAAGCTCCGAATAGTTGAATTCCTCGACCACATCGGAGCCGACAATGCCGATCTGCGCCGCGCCATGCGCGACAAAGGTCGCAACATCGAAGGCGCGCACGCGGATGATCGAGATATTTTCATGATTGGTCGCGAACTGGAGCGCGCGGCTCTTCTTGTCATGAAAATCCTCCCCCGGCTCTATCCCTACGCGGGCGAGCAGCGGCAGGGCCTCATCGAGGATGCGACCCTTGGGGATGGCGATGATCAGCGGCTTGGTCATGATGGACGCCGCTTTACTGGGGGGCGGGGAAAAGGGCAACCGCAGACTCTTGGCCGACCTACCCTCCCTTTCTCCGTTCGTCCCGAGCGAAGTCGAGGGACGCTGGCCCGCCGCAAACGTGCCTCGACTTCGCTCGGCACGAACGGGGAGGTAAATACCTACTTTAAATCCGTATCCCCTTCCGCCCCGCAAGCTCCACCACATATTGCCATGCAACCCGGCCCGAGCGGCTGCCGCGCACCGTGGCCCACTGCACCGCCTCCTGCGCGTCAAAGTCCAGGCCGTAATGGGCCGCATAGCCCGCCACGATGGCGACATAAGCGTCCTGGTCG
>CBHCMH010000195.1:0-4557 GCA_965974445.1 uncultured Rhizorhapis sp. | reverse complement strand
CGCGCAGCCTGCAAGCCACACGCCACACCCGCTCGCCGATAAGGGTGGACGTAAGGAAACCGTCTGCTCATCCAGGATCGCGTTCATCAATGCATCCCACTGTGGTCGGCCGAATTTCAATCACAGGCCGACCGGCGGGGGAGAAGCGCGATCCCCCCGTTTCTTGTCCCCGATCTTCCTAGTTTGACGCCGGGCGAGCAAACGAAATTGGGGTGCAGCGCCAAGGATATAATGGCTAGCTCATAGGAATTACGGGCTCAAACCGCCTTGATGGCCAGCCGCGCGGAACTGCGGTCGGCAAGAGCCGGTCTCTTCACGGTCGAGGCGGGGAGACCGGCCCTTGCGGCCGACGCCAGGGTCAGGCCGCCACCGGTTCGCCACGCTGTAACGACGCGCCAATCATGGACCGTGTCATGGGCGTCGGAAGCCCATTGGCCTTGACCTCGCTCTTCAATTCCTCCTTGCGCGCGCGCAGACGCTCACCCAGCTCGTTCATATCGATGCCGGAATTGCGGGCCTGCGCGAACATCCCGCTGGAGGCGCGCTCTTCCTCTTTCACATGATGCTTGATCTCCTCCGAGAGCACAGTGACCTTCGCTTCGAAGAAATCAGTGCTCGGCTCGCTTTGCAGCAGTTCCGCGATCAGCAGCTTTGCGCCGTCATGTTCGACATAGGCCTCATCCAGAAGGTCGTCCTCCACTTTCCCGCGCAATGCGGGATAGAAAATTTCTTCCTCGATCGTCGTGTGAATGATGAGTTCCATGCAGATCTCGTCGGCGATCTTTTTCTTGCGGTCGTCGCCTCGGGCCTTTTCAAACTGTTCGAACAAATCCTCCACCTTCCGGTGGTCCTCCTTCAGCATCGCGATCGCATCCATTTTTTTGGTGGGCATTTCATGTTCCTCCGGTTTGCCTTCCGCTCCTCATGAAAAGCCGAAAGGCGCGCTCCGTTCCCTTCGAACTGTCCCATTTTCACGCCGAAACTGAAATTCCATCGACGGTCTGGCTTCACCATCAGGCAAATAATTTGTTAACCATTTTTTCCTAGCCATTCCCTCAAGCCACAGAGCGTGTCGGAGAGGATTCATCAGGGGGATGTGTCTTCAATCATGCAGGATGATGTTCTTAAACTTGCGTTCGAGGTTTCCCGAGTCACGCAGGAAAAAATCGCCGTGATCGACCGGATCATGTTGCGAACGCAGATACTGTCGATGAATGCTCGCCTTGAAGCCACGCGGGCGGGCGCCGCCGGCCAGGGATTCGGCGTGGTGGCGCGCGAAATGGGAGCGGTCGCCGATGAGGTCAATGCCCTCTCTTCTCAGCTTCAAAGCGAGGTAGCGGCGAACACCGCCCGGATCGAAACCGCCGGGCGGCAGATGATGCTCGACTTTCGCGGCCATCGATATGCCGATCTTGCCCGCAATGTCGTCGAGATCATTGACCGCAACCTGTACGAGCGTTCGTGCGACGTCCGGTGGTGGGCGACCGACAGCGCCGTCGTAGATGCGGTCCAGACGCCGTCGCCGGAGGCGGGGCATCATGCGAGCATGAGACTGGCCACAATATTGAGATCCTACACCGTCTATCTGGATCTTTGGATCGCCGATCGGAAGGGCATTGTCGTCGCGAACGGGCGGCAGGAGCGCTATGCCGGGGCACTGGGCCAGAATGTCACGTCCAACGACTGGTTCAGAAAGGGGATGCGGACGGCCAGCGGGGATGATTTCGCCGTCTGCGACATCGGCAGCACCGCAACGCTCCACAACGCGCAAGCCGCGATATATTCGACGGCGATCCGCAAGGACGGAGCCGTGGACGGTGATCCTATTGGCGTGCTGGGAATTTTCTTCGATTGGGAACCCCAGGCCCGCGACGTCGTGCAAGGAGTGGCGCTGACCGAGGAGGAGCGAAAGGACACGCGGGTCATGCTGCTGAACGCCCGGCATCAGGTGATCGCCGCATCCGACCGGCAATGCCAACTGGACGAACGCTATCCGCTGGAGGCGGCGGGCCCGAGCGGCTATTATCTGAAAGGCGACCGGCTGGTTTGCTACGCCCTCACCCCCGGCTACGAAACATATGAGGGACTGGGCTGGTATGGATGCATTGAAAGCAAACTGCCAACAGCCCCGGAGAGGTCGGCCGCCGACCGGCAATGACCGGCCGCCTGCCGGGTAAAATGGCGGCCGGTCAAATGACGGGGGCGACCGTCAAAAGCGGACACCCAACCCCGCCACGATCTGATGGCGGTCCAGGTCAATGTCGATGGCATTGTCGCCGGAGAAGAAGTCGTCATCGAAATTCAGGTCGCTATAGTTGGAATAGCGATATTCCAGCTTCGCAAAGGCGCCCGATCCGAAACCGAGCATGCCAGCATCGAAAAGATGTTCGACCCCCGCTCCGATCCGATAGCCGTCCACCGTCTGATCCGCGTCGGCCGTGAAATCCACATCGTCATCAGCGTCCAAATCGTCGATGGCCGCGTCAATCTTGGTATTGGTGTAGCCGCCTTTCAGATAGACCAGAGTACGCGGAGCGGCCTGCATGCCTATACGGCCGCCGATATACAGGTCCCTGCCCACACTGGCGCGATAGGCGAACGGCGCGTTAAGCGCCTGGTCGGCATCCTCATTCCCGGTCGAGTCGGAAAATTCACCTTCGACGCCCACCACGACACTACCAAGATCGAAATCGAATCCCGCGCCAATGCCGTAGAGAAAGCCGTCGATCGACTGATCGACGTCGTCGCCCTCTACGCCGTCAATGTCCACGTCGCTGCCGTTTCTCAGATTGTCGTAGCCGACCAGCGCCTCCACTCTGAGGCCGGTAAAGGGCGAAGGTTCCTGCGCATGAGCCGTCCCGCCGATAGTCACGGCTCCGCCAGCCAGAAGCGCAGTCATCAGGATCTTTTTCATGGGTCGCTTGCTCCGATTGTTGCACACAGATTCCGTCACGCCCCTCTGTGGGAGGTGCGATCACTCGGCCTGTGTGGACCGCTGCAGGTCCTATTGCTGTGAGTTCAGGGCTTCCTGGCGCAAATCGTTCAGGACCTCCCATCGTCTTGGCGCGTAGACTGTCGCTCATCGCCAATGCTGCGGAAAACCTGCGTCGGGGACCGATGTTCCCTGGCGGCGAAGAAAAACGCGACCGTGTCTATGCTGCAACGGGCGGGACTGGTCTGGCCGGACTGCCCTGAACGGGGCCGGCCTCCAGGACAAAAAAAATCCCGGGCCGCGGATGACTCCGCGGCCCGGGACCTGCATTCCATGTGAAAAGAAGCGTTATTTGCCGATCAATATGTCCAGCCAAGCTGAACCCAGAACTTCTCCGTGTCGACGGAGAATGCATCTGCGTCATAATTGGCATATTTGAACAGAACAGCCGTCTTCAGGATTTTGAAGCCGATCTGCGCATCCCATTCCTGGCCATAGTCGATGTCGCCAAAATCGCTTTCGAACTTGTGGTAGGTGACCGAGGCATTGAGGCCAGGAATGGCCTTCACCATCGGGAACTTCGCGCTGAGCGTAAAATTCAGGTCCTGTATACCAGTAGCGGGGGTCACCAGGAACAGGTCGGCCCAGCCCTGGAACTTGTGCAACGTTGCCAATGGCGTCTGGAAAGCGAATGCGCCATCGTCCGAACCCAGCACTTCATAATTGGCATTGAGACTGACGGTGCTGACATCGACCGTCGCGTCGGCCATATAATCGTCGGCCTTATAATCGACGGTGCTGTTGTTGTAATCCGACTGCGTCGCATAACTGCCGGTCAGGGTCAGCTTCGACTTGGCGTTCAGCGGGAATGCCGCCACGGCGCGAGCGCCATAGGTCTGGCTGGAAAATGTCAGGCGCGCAGGCTCATCCTGATCGACCAGGAAGGCAAAGCCCTTGGCTGTCACCGGACCCAACTTTACGCCAGCGGTCGCGAAGATGTTGTCGCCGGAAAAGGCCTGGCGCGGACCAGCATCAATGCCGAAAATGGTGCGCGCGGACCATGCATAGGTCGCGTCGATCATGACCGGGCCGTTGGTGCTTTCCACGCGCGCGGCATCGAAGGTCTGCTCATTCTGGCGCCAGCCGACCGAGCCGACAAAACGCTGGTCATCCAGGTTGATGCGCTGGCGGCCAGCGGTGATGGTCGTGCCCTTGATGCCCTTGAACTTCAGATAAGCCTGGTTCAGTTCGATATTTTCAGGGTCGGCAACCGTGGAGAAACCAACTTTTCCATTGGTCGTGCTGTTATAATCTTCGACAATGGCGAGCGTGCCTTCCGCCTCGGCAAAGGCCGAGAACCCAGCCGGAAGGCCAAGCTCAAGCCCGGCGCGCAGGCGGGCGGTCAGCGCATCGGCGTTCTCAAGCAGGTTGTCCTGCTCGACGGTTTCATAGCGCAGACGCAGATCGTAGCTGGGAGCCAGCGTGACGCCGCTTCCAATCGGAATAGGCTTGCCAGCAAAGGCCGGGGTGCTCGTAAGAGCGAGAATTGCGGTCCCCAATAGATATTTTTTCACGGTATTCCTCCACTGATGGTGTATTTTCCCCACCTTTCAGCGGCATCCTCT
>CBHCMH010000194.1:0-4572 GCA_965974445.1 uncultured Rhizorhapis sp. | reverse complement strand
CGGCGCGGCCTATCTGGTCGCCCGCGCGATCAAGGGATCGAAGGTCGTGGGCTTTGAGGACCTGGGCATGGAAGCGATCTACGAATTCGAGGTGCAGGACATGCCCGTGACGGTCGCCGTGGATGCGGAGGGGCAGAGCGTGCACCATCTCGCGCCACTGGTGTGGCAGGAGAAGATCAAGCGGGAGAAGCTGCTGGCGGGGGCGTGATATGAAGTTTCTAATTACTGCAACATTGTTGGCATTCAGTCTCTCGCCAAGCTCCGCTATGGCGCAAGAAAAGGAGGGCGACTATTCAGCGCTCATGGCAGCGCTCGGAATGAAGCAACTCAATGGCGAGGAATTAGAGCAAGCAATAGCGGAAGCAGAGGCGTTTCCATTGGGCTCCGATAGAAATCCTGTACGCGTAGATGGCCCCAGCGGGAAAAGGCATTATCTTTCACGACTCCGATGCGAGGACGGCCAGGCGCCCACATTCGATCGCACAGGAAACGTCGGCACTGGCGTTTTCGGCAACATCGTTGATCTTTATTCCGTCCGATGCACTGGTGGATTAGAAGCAACCGACGTTTTCATGGACATGTACCACGGGAAATATAAGGAAAATCGACCGATCCCCGGTTTTGTGCTTGCACCGTAGGACATTATAATCATCGCGATCCAAGAACTGACGGCGCCTCTGCTGCCTGCTATAATCTTGCCCTAATTCCCCTTTATAGGCACCGCTGTTATGGATGGGCTTTCGGTCTAGTGGCCGGCGCGGGACTGGGGGAATATTGAGCGTGACCAGATTGCGTAGCTTCCGCGCAGCCGTCGCAGTGCCGATCCTGTTCGGAACGATTTCCGCGTCGGCCCATGCACCGGCCCCGATGCCGATGGCGCTCGAAATGCTGGAAAAGGGCGCCTGGGAGCTGACCCCGCGCCAGCCCGGCGAGGCCCCCATCAAACTGTGCCTGGGCGATCCCCGGCAAATGATTCAGGTCCAGCATCTGCGTCACCGCTGCACCTTTCATGTGATTGAGGACAGGCCGAATCACACGACGGTCCACTATTCTTGTCCCGGCGAGGGGCATGGCCGCACGACCCTGCGCATTGAAACCAGCCGGCTGGCGCAGATCCACACCCAGGGTATTGCCGAGGCCGCGCCCTTCGTCCTTGCCTATGAAGCGCGGCGCAAGGGCGCGTGCCGTTAACCATATCTTCATGTCCGGCGGATAGAAGGGTGGAGTGCCGCCCTTGGACGGTACGCTTTCCTCCCTTAGCAGGCTGACAAGCCTAACTGGGTCGCCCTTCAAGTGGCGGCCCGATTTTTTTGCCACAATTTTGCCCTCGCCGGACAAAGGCCCACCCTTGCAACTGCGCGCCCAGAAGCGTAGCGGGCCTGCATCATGTCGCAGCAACCGAAAAGCGCGGTGGTCCTTCTTTCCGGGGGACTTGATTCCATGGTCTCGGCGGCCCTCGCCCGGGAGCAGGGGTTCGTCCTGCATGCGCTCACCATCGATTATAATCAACGGCACCGGCTGGAGCTGCAATCGGCTACGCGAATCGCACGGTTGCTGAACGCGGCGTCGCATATCGTCCTGCCGCTCAACCTGCGCACCTTCGGCGGATCGGCGCTCACCAGCGACATCGACGTGCCGAAGGACGGCGTCGTGGACGCGGCTATCCCGGTCACCTATGTGCCCGCCCGCAACACCATTTTCCTGTCTTTGGCGCTGGGCCTCGCCGAAGCGCGGGAAGCGCGGGACATCTTCATCGGCGTCAATGCGCTCGACTATTCGGGCTATCCCGACTGCCGCCCCGAATTCATCCAGTCGTTCGAGGCGATGGCCCGGCTTGCCACCCGCGCCGGGGTGGAGGGAGACAGCTTCGCCATCAACGCGCCCCTCCAATATATGACCAAGGCCGACATCGCGCGCGAGGCGGCTCGTCTGGGGCTGGACGCGGGCATGAGCTGGTCCTGCTATGATCCGACGCCCGACGAGACGCATTGCGGCCTGTGCGACAGCTGCCGTCTGCGTCACAAGGGGTTTGAGGAGGCGGGCCTTCCCGATCCCACCGTCTACGCGACGCTGCCATGAGCTACGCCGTCAAGGAAATGTTCCTGACCCTGCAAGGTGAAGGGGTGCAGGCCGGGCGCCGCGCGGTTTTCCTGCGCTTTGCCGGTTGCAACCTCTGGTCAGGCCGGGAGGAGGACCGGGCAGCAGCCATCTGCAGCTTTTGCGACACGGATTTTGTCGGCACCGATGGCGATGGCGGCGGAAAGTTTGCCGATGCGGACGTGCTGGCCGATGCGGCGCTCGACTTTTGGGGCGACGTTGGCGCGCGGCCGTTCATCGTTCTGACCGGTGGCGAGCCGATGCTTCAGATCGACGATGCGCTGATCGCCGCGCTCCACGCCCGGGATTTCCACGTCGCCATTGAGAGCAACGGCACGCTCCCTGCCCATCCCGGCCTCGACTGGGTCTGCATCAGCCCGAAGGCGGGAAGCTATGTGGTGCAGCGGTCGGGCAATGAGCTGAAACTGGTCTGGCCGCAGCCGGGCAGCGACGTTGAGGCGATGGAAAGCTGGGGATTCGACCATTTCCTGATCCAGCCGCTGGACGACGCCAACGCCGCCGCCAATCATCAGGCGGCCATCGACTTCGTCCTCGCCCATCCCAAATGGCGGCTGTCGGTCCAGACCCATAAGGTTCTGGGTTTGCGGTGACGGGGAGGCACTGGCTTCAATCCCCATTGCCAATCACCGGCATTAGCGGCTAAGCGCTGCGCATGGGAATCCTCGGCAAGATCTTCACCTGGTGGGACGGCGCCACCATCGGCACCTCGCTCTACAGCGCCCGTCGCGGCACGAAGGTTGGCGAGGACCGTCTGGGCAATGTCTATTACAGCGGCAAGGACGGCCGCCGCTGGGTCATCTACAACGGCCCCAATGACGCCAGCCGCGTGCCGCCCGAATGGCATGGCTGGCTGCACCACACGTTCGACGATGTTCCGGAAAGCTTCCTGCCGCCCCCGCGCATCTGGGAGAAGGAAGCCACTCCCAATTTGACCGGTACGCCGCTGGCCTACCGCCCGCAGGGCGCGCTGGGCGCAGGCGACCGCCGCGCCGCCGCGACCGGCGATTATGAAGCCTGGAGCCCCGACGCATCATGACTTCCGCCAAGGCGGGCAAACTGGCCGGAGCAGCCTTGCCTGCCCTGCTGCTGCTCGCCGGATGCAGCGACAAGCTCCCCACCGACAATGAGGCGAACCGCGACCCGGTAAAGCTGGAAAACGCGGCGGATCTGGCGGCCAACGGCAGCCGGCTCGCGGAACTGCCCGGCACGCCGATGGCCGAGCGGGAAGCGGTGATCGGCATATTGAACAAGCGCAACGGGATCACCCGCGACCTCAGCATGAAGCCGGGCGAAGCATTGCGCGTCGGCCATGCCATCGTCCGCCTGCGCGCCTGCGAAACCACCGCGCCGTGGGAGGAGGTGCCCGAAACCGGGGCCTTCGTTCAAGTGGACGTTCAGGGCAATGACAAGAAATGGCGCCGCGCCTTTTCCGGCTGGCTGTTCAAGGAACGGCCGGAGCGCAACGTCGTTCAGCACGAAATCTACGACGTCTGGGTCAAGAGCTGCACGATGAGCTGGCCCGACACCGGTCCTGAAACCGTCAAGCTCGGCAAGTCGGGATCGGCGGCCGGGACGAGCGACTCGAGCGCGGAGAAATCGCCCGCGACGGGCAATGCGGAGGCCAGTGACGCGCCACCCCCGGCGGCAGCGACCGCCGCCGCTCCTGCTCCGGCCAGCGCCCCTTCCAGCAGCGACAGGTAACGCGCCTGGCTGATCTCCACCGCGCCCAGCGAGCGGAGATGGTCGGTCATGAACTGACAGTCGAGCAACTCGAACCCCCCGGCCTTCAGCCGCGCCACCAGCCAGGCGAGCGCCACCTTCGACGCATCGGTTTCCCGGCTGAACATGCTTTCCCCGAAAAAGGCGCGGCCAAGGCATATGCCGTACAGGCCGCCGACCAGCCGATCGTCCAGCCAGCATTCGACGCTGTGGGCGTACCCCATGCGATGCAGGCTGAGGCTGGCCTCCTCGATCGGCCGGTTGATCCAGCTTTCCGGCCGATCCTCCGTCGCCTCTCCGCAGGCGCGCAGCACCGCCGGAAAATCGCGGTTGGCCGTCACCCGAAACCTGTCTGACCGGATGGTCTTGCGCAGCGACCGCGACAGATGCAGCCCGTCGAGCGGCAGAATGGCCCGTTTCTTGGGCTCCACCCAGAAAATATCCGGATCGTCCCTGCTGTCCGCCATGGGAAATATCCCCATCGCGTAGGCGCGAAGCAGGATGTTGAGGTCGATAGCCATTGTGGAAAGGGTAGCAAAGATTCCGGCGGACGCCAGTCATAAGGATTGGGGCTGGGACGGGAAATTTGGGGTATGGGGCGACAGGTCTTGGGTCATTGCCGCCGTCCCCGGAATTGTGCCAGAATGTTGGAAAGCCAACTTGACACAGTTGACACTGAGCAGTGTTGAATTTGCAGGATAATTTACCTGTTGGATAGGAAATTGTTGGATCGGG
>CBHCMH010000193.1:0-4574 GCA_965974445.1 uncultured Rhizorhapis sp. | reverse complement strand
CAAGGAGCGCCTGGCCGACATGATCCGGACCAGCTATCTGTCTCCGGCCATCATCACCGCAATCCTCAACGGCGCTCAGCCCCAAGCCCTCAACCGCCGCCAACTTGTGCAGACGGTACGCCTTCCCCTGGACTGGGCCGAGCAACAGCAGTTGTTCGGGGTCGCTTAACCCTCACCTCAAAAATACAGGAAACATGGCCCGGGGCACCTTCATGGGTGCCTGGAGATATGGGCGCTTTTCATGGCGCCCGACACGCGCAATCTTGTCTCCGGAAAAAATGAGGCGAAACGAATTCGCGTAACTGCCGGACATTGCAGGATAATATCGCCGTCTTTCTGCCGGTACGGGACACGGGCGATTTCAGGAGAGTAGTGGTGCCGCTTAGGTGACTCGAACACCTGACCCCATCATTACGAATGATGTGCTCTACCGGCTGAGCTAAAGCGGCCTGATCCTTGGGGGCCGCTTACCAATGTCCGTGGCGTCTGACAAGTCGCGATATGGGCGCCGCGCGCCATTCCTGCTTTTTGTGAACACTGCGCCGGGCGCCCTCCGCGCCGGGGCAACGGTTAACGTCCGCGCAACATTGATTCACCCGATATTTACCATCGCCGTGCGAGACTCGGGGACGCGAACAGGATTATTTCGACGGGACCGGCAATGGACAATCCGCTTGGGCATGAGGCCGCCCATAATCTGGAAGATCTGGATTATGCGACGGAAGATTCGGCGATAGAAGCCCCGCCCCAGATCGGCAGCGACGAGCGCCGCTTGCATGTGCGCGCCTATAATTACTGGGCCTCGCTGCTTCAGGACCGCCGTTTCCCCTCGATCGAGGATCTGGAGCCGGCGAATATCGAGGATTTCGCACCCTATAGCGTGCTGCTGGACTTCACGGCGGGCATCGAAAACCCGGCTGTCGCCTATCTGGGCAGCGCCCTGCGCCAGGAATGCGAGATCGAGGGCGACAATATATCGGTGACGTGCCGAGCCGGTCGCTTCTGTCCCGCCTGACCGACCATTATCTGCAGATCATCGCCAATTGCGCGCCCATCGGATTTGAGGCCGAGTTCCTGAACCAGCGCGGCGCGGAAATTCTCTATCGCGGCATCTTGATGCCCTTTTCCTCCGACGACGACACCATCGATTTCGTCTATGGCGTCATTAACTGGAAGGAAATCGCGGATCGCAGCCTGACCGACGAGCTGGTGCTGGAAGTGGGCCAGGCCCTGCGCAGCGCCCCGGCAAAGACCGCTACGGCCCCGATCTGGGCCGATGGGCCGTCCGCCGCCCTGCCCGAGCCCCTGTCGCCAGTCGAACAGGATGGTGAGCTGGTCCTGGCCGAGCCGGATGCCGACGCGCCGCTCGCCGACTGGCTGGCGCTGGCCCGTGATTATGCCGGCGAATCGCATGTTCAGGAAGGCCGCAGCCGCAGCGCGCTTTATCGCGCCATCGGCCTCGCCTACGATTTCGCGCTGGTCGCCCGCCGCTGTCCCGAAGATTATGCCGAACTGCTGGAGGATGCGGGCATCAAGGCGCAGGCGCGCGCGCCGATGACGCCCATCGTCAAGCTGATCTTCGGCGCGGACCATGACAAGACGCGCCTTGCCGAATATGCGACGGCCCTGGACCATGCGATGGCGGCCGGAATGGAAAGCGGCGCGCTCGGCGCGTATCTGGAGACCTATCCGGGCGGGCTGAAAGCGCTGGTCCGTGACGAGCGGCTGGCGAAGAAGAAGGAGCGGCCGGCGACTGCCAATCCGGTCCATGAAGCCCGCAGGAAATTGTGCGCGGCCCTCGCCATCGCGCCCCAGGACATTGCGACCGACGAGGACGGTCTGGCGGTGCTCATCGGCCGGCGCGAAGCGGATGGCAGCCTCTCCATCGTGGCGGCCGTCAATGGCGATCCGGCGCTGACCGACCGAGTCGTGCGCACGGCCGCGGCGTGAGGGGCGAAACGGCGCGGGGATAAGGGCACGGCACGATCTGTTATGAAATTGCCGCAATTCGAAACTATGTTGCCAAATTCAGGTTGAGGGACGGCACGGGGACTGGGTATAAACGGGCCATAATAATAATGTTGGAGCCGGCACCCGACAGGCTCCTGGACAGGATGAACCCCGATGGCCACCAAAGTCGCCGAATCGAACGCGAATCCGATTACCCTTGCCCTCCAGGCCGCTTTATTGGGCGGTACGCTACCGGGCGAAAATGAAGGCTTCGACGAAGAGGCGCAGGCAGAGGCCGCCAAATTCCTGACCGGCGCGATCCAGCTTCGCCAGCCCGGCGAGCCGGTTATTGCCGTCGAAACATTGACCGGGGCGGACGGCAAGCGGCTGATGCGCCTGGCCATCATCAATGACGACATGCCCTTTCTGGTCGACTCGGTCGCCGCCACCCTGTCGGCGGAATCGATCGCCATCCACAGGCTGATCCACCCGCAGTTGCGCGTGGTGCGGGACGCGGACGGCGTCCTGGCGGAAATCCTGCCCCCCGACAGCAGCGGCGCGCGGCGCGAATCGCTGATCTATGTCGAGGCTGACCGCACCGACGCCAGCCATCGGCGGACCCTGACCGACGAGCTGCGGCACACGCTGGCGCATGTACGCGCCGCCGTTACCGACTGGCCCAAAATGCAGGAGGCGATGCGCGCCGATGCCGACCAGCTGCACGATGTGGAGGGCGCGGCGCTGCTGCGCTGGTTTCTCGACCGCAATCTGACGCAGCTTGGCCATGAATTCCGCACGCGCTCGGGCGACCGCCAGGATCCCCTTGGCATCTGCGCGGTGGCGGGAGATCCGATGCTTTCGCCGATTTCGGTCGATGCGGCATTCGCCTGGTTCGAAGAAGGCAGGCCCGGTCCGCTGATCGTCAAGTCCAACCGGATTTCGGCCGTCCATCGCCGGGTGCCGATCGACCTCATCATCCTGCCAGTGCGCGAAGGGCGGGATATCACGGCCCTTTCCATCCATGCGGGGCTGTGGACCAGCTCCGCGCTGAGCGCCCCTCCCGAGAAAATCCCCCTGCTCCGCTCCGCGCTTCTGGGGCTGATGGAGAAGTTCGGCTTCGATCCCAGCGGCCATGCCGGCAAGGCGCTGACCCACGCCATGACCGCCCTGCCCCACGACCTGTTGATCGGGTTCGACCGGAAATCGCTCGAAGATGTCGTGCTGACGTCCATGTCGCTGTCGGACCGGCCCAGGCCCAAAATGGCGCTGGTGGAAAGCCCGCTTGCGCGGCACCTGTTCGCATTCGTGTGGCTGCCCCGCGACGATCTGTCCACTGGCCGTCGCGTCGCCATCTCTGAAATGCTTGAGCGTGCGGCCAATGCCCGGCTGTTGAGCTGGACAATCGCATTGGAAGAAGGCGGCGTCGCACTGATCCGCTATGTTCTCGACATACGCGAGGGCGGACGGTTGCCGGATGCCGGGGGGCTGAACCGGCAGCTGGAAGAAATGGTTCGGGGCTGGGTCCCGGCGGTAGAGAACGCGCTGGCCGAAATGGGAGAGCAAAGCCGCGCGGCCGCGCTCGCCGCCCGCTATGCGCCCGCCTTTCCCCTTCCCTATCATGCCGGCGCGGGACCCAAGGAAGCCGCGATAGACATATTGCAGATGCAGGGCCTTTCGGGACCAGACAGCCGCGTCGCCCGGCTCTATCGCAATGGGGACGATGGCGCCGTGCGCCTGCGGCTGAAGCTTTACAGCCTGGAACCCATCATCCTGTCGGACGCCGTGCCCGCGCTGGAAAATTTCGGCTTCCGCGTGGTGGAGGAATTATCGACCCCGCTTGGCGAGGGCAAACTCGGCCATATCCAGAAATTCGTCCTTGATCTGCCGCCCTGTCTGCAAGCGGACGAGGTGCTTGCCAGGCAGGCAATGGTGCAACTCGCCATCGCCGACGTGCTGGAGGGCGCGGCGGAGAATGACCGATTCAACGAACTGATCATCGCTGCGGCGCTGGATCCGCGGGCGATCATCCTGTTCCGTTCGATCTTCCGCTATTTGCGCCAGACTGGCCTGTCCTATGGCCTGGCGACCTTCGTCGATGCGCTGCGGCGTGAGCATCCCATAGCGCGCGACCTGGTTGCCCTGTTCGAGGCCCGGCACGATCCCGCCGTCGCCAGCAAGGACGCCGAGGCATCGAAAAACCGCGCCATCGACCTGGCGCTCGAACAGGTGTCGGCGATTGACGAGGACCGGATCCTCCGGCTGATCCGCGCCGTCATCACGGCAACGCTGCGCACCAATTTCTTCGCGCCGGCTGCTGCCGAAGCGCTGGCCTTCAAACTGGACAGCGCCCAGGTGCCCGGCCTTCCCGCGCCTCTGCCCTGGCGCGAAATCTGGGTCTATTCGCCACGCGTCGAGGGCATTCACCTGCGCGCCGGACCCATTGCCCGTGGCGGTCTGCGCTGGTCCGACCGGCGCGACGACTTCCGCACCGAGATACTGGGCCTCATGAAAGCGCAGCGGGTCAAGAACGCCGTCATCGTGCCCACCGGGGCCAAGGGCGGCTTTTTCCCCAAGATACTGCCCGATGCGGCCACCGACCGCGATGGCTGGCTGGCCGAAGGCAC
>CBHCMH010000192.1:0-4581 GCA_965974445.1 uncultured Rhizorhapis sp. | reverse complement strand
AGTTTCGCCATCGAGGATGCTGTAGGGCATCTCCCCAATCTTTGTTCCAATCACTGGAAGGCCCGCGAGCATGGCTTCGTGAGCGGCAATACATAGTCCTTCGGCCCGGGAAGGCTGCAAGTAGCCATGAAGGCTGGCAAGAAATGACTCTGCTTCAACAAATCCAGCAAGGCGAATCTCGTTGATGCATTGTGCTCGGACTAAAGTCTCAATTCGTCCACGTTCCCCGCCTTCCCCGCCAATGATGATTTCAAATGGAACGGGCGATTGGAATCCCCCGTTCCGAAGCTTGACGAGTGCTTCGCACAATATATCGTAGCCTTTGTTTGGATGAAGCCGCCCGAGGCTGCCAAGCCGTATCTTTTCATCATGCTTCCAGGGAGCCGCCTGGCGCACTTCCGGGCCAGCGCAAAATAGAGGCCAGGTGACAAGATCATGGGCGGCGATGTGGAGGCGTGATTGGGACAGTTCAGCCACGGACTGTGAGTCCGCCACCCATAATTTGCTCATGCGCCGGGTAGCCCGCAACAAGCGAAGGTTGGCGGGGCGCAGAAAGGCATTGTGTTGCCAACTGATTACGGGCGTACGCAGCAACATCCCCGTAATTTGGCCGATGACCGTCGCCTGAGTGAGCGATGTCCAAATCACGTCGGGGCACCAGTCGCGCAGCTGGCTGTTGAGCCATGTGAAGGCGCGTAAATGATCACCTTTGCCGCCCTTATGAAACGACCAGTCAAGACCGATTGCATCCAGCGCAGCAATTGCCCGGCCGTCCCGACGCGAAAGCGCGAACAGACGGACATCCGCACCGTGAATGCGCAAAGCCTTTACAAGGTCGGGAACAGGAAAAGCGGCTCCGCCTCCTTCCAGGGAATTGATAACATAAGCAATTTTCGTCACCGCCTGGATCATCTGCTAGTCCTATTTCGGTATTCAACCGCATGCGATTCTCGCCGGAAACACCAGACCAGCAATGCAAGTGCGGCCACGCTCTGTAAAATCACGTGCCAGCCGGCACCGTTCAGGCCGATCAGGTGCAGGAAAAGGGGAAGCAGCGGCAACAGGCCCAGGTTAGTAGCAAGATTGACCATGATGCTGCTGCTTGGCCTGCCCAAAGCCGTCAGCGCCGCCGATAGGGAAGGCATGCCGATGGTGATCGTCCGGCTGACGGCGATCAGGATCAGTAGACCAACGCCTTCCTTGAATTCCGTGCCGCCCAAAAGGCCGAGCAACTGCTCGCCGAACAGAGCTAGAAGCAGGGTTATCGGTATCGACACTGCCACGGCAACCCGCAGGCTTTTCCAAACCGCGCGCCTGGCTTCGGCAAAATTGCTCGCCGCCACCAGCTTGGCGATGACGGCATAGCTGGCCTGACCTAGCATTTGCGCAGGCTGTTGCAACACCGTGCTCGCGCGCTGAGCCAGGCTGTAGATGCCGGCCGCCGCCGGACCCAGCATCCAGCCAAGGATCAGCGGCGCAGCGCGCGGGGCGAGTTCGCGGAGAGTAATGTCGGCATTTGTCGCGGTGATGAAGCCGAGGAGCCCGGGATTGGCGGGTGTGATACCCCGAATTGGCCCCGCAAGCTGCCCGTCAAGCCGCATCCGCCGCAATACCCAGAAACCCATGATCCACATCGATAAGCCTTCGGCAAGAGCGCTCAGCAGCCACACCCACAGGAAAGCGATCAGCCCGCCGTCAAAGGCCCAGACCAGCAGCGCGCCGATCAGCCGGGCCGACGGCATGACCGCCTGATGCAGACCGATCAGGTCAAATCGCTCCGCGATCTGCAATATGCCATGTGGCGTGGTGCGGACCGTTGCGAAGATTGCGAAGCTGTAGAACAGACTGAAATTTACGGCCTGGGGCGACCAGCCCAGTCTTGGCCCCACCAGAGGCGCCGCCAGTGCCGCCGCAATCACCGCAATGATCCCCAGCGACAGTTCAATGACCGACATCAGCCGCGCCAGATCCAGAAAGCGCTGATGATCGCCCAAGTGCATGGCTTCCGCGCCGTAGCGGACCAGGCCGTGCCACCCCGAGAAGGCGATAATGCCTCCCACAAGCGTCACATAGCCATGCACCAAATTCAGCACGCCGTAATCGGTGACGCCCAGCATACGCGCAGCGATGACCAGATAGCCGAGCCCGATGATGCCGGCTGCCGCCTTGCCTGACAGCAATGCCCACAGGTTGCTGAAAATCTGTCTGGCGCCGGACTTGTGCACATTCACGATGGCAGCACTGCCAAGATGGCCTCGGCTGCGCGCTCGGACGATGGGGTGGTTTTCAGATCGAAGGTCTCAGCCAGCAGCGCGCGCTGTGCGGATAGATGGTACGCATGTCTTGCGACAGCTGCATCGACTTGTGCAATAATATGGTTGGAGTTACTGATCACCGGCCCTGCCAACCAGTGCCGGTAATCGGGATTGCCCTGCCATGGTGTCTTATGCGCATCGAGAAAAAGGCAGGGGCGCGGTCGGAGCAGGAATTCATAGACCTGACTGCTAACGTCACCTACGTAGATGTCAGCCGACTGCGTATAGCTCATGTCGATGCTGTAATGGCTGCCAAGGTCCATCAACATGTTTGGCGCATTGAAATAACGCTGTGCGGGCCGACGGACGCGGCCCATGGCGAACTTGTCGATGGTGAAATTGAACTTGCGCTGGAACAGCATGACATGCGGCGCAAAAATCAGATTGTAGCGGTCACTGTAAAGGAATTGCTCCAGCACCGCCTCGCCCATCTTATACCATGATGACAGGTGAGGCGACGGATGTGGATTATAGAGAACCGTGGGCCGGCCATTAGCCTGCAGTGAAAAGCGAGGTGGCGTTTCGGGCAGCAGGTCGAACTTGCTGTACCCAACGATAGCGATCCTTTCCGGCGCGACGCCTGCGTCATTGATCAGGCGGTCTCGAATCTTGGCGCCAGCTACCAGCACCAAGTCGAACTGCGCGCTTTCCTTGTTGAATCCAATCGCCCGGTCTCCCGCGCCATGGCGGGTGTGGATCAGCTTGATGTCGGAAAGGCGATAGCGGGTTTTTAGCAGCAATGATGATTTCTCCGACACTACGATGGCGTCGAAGCGGCGGAAAAAATCCAGATTATCACGATAAATGGTCAGCCGCCGTGCGGGCAGGACCGGATCGAGAATCGTGGAAATGGTTCGTGAGACAACACTTGTAGCGCCAAGTCGTACCACCTCCATTTGATCCAGAGCATCTCCGGCGATTCTTCGGATTTCTAACTCTAGGGCAGGATGCGTGATCGCCAGCGTTACACGCGCCATCCTGCGTCGTACCAACGCTAGAGCAATAGGAAGGCTATGGGCGATTTGGTGCGTTTGATCGTGATTGAACAGGAAGCAGATTTGCACCACGAGCGTCCGGTTTCCTCGCAAAGACAGGGCGAGTGGGCACTACAGGATTGTTGCTCCCCCTGAAAGCCCCTTATGCAATTGACGCTAGCGGTTCTCCATGCAAAGGGGCTTTTTAATATGGCATACTGGTGTTGGATCCCTGGGACTTGCTGCCTGTCTGCCTGTCGAAGACGATTAGGGAATCGATAAATGGCCGAATTCACACTGCCGAAAAACAGCAAGATCACGGGCAAGGGCAAGGCGCATAAGGCGTCGGCTGGCGCGGCTCGGGTGAAAACGTTCAAAGTGTATCGCTACGACCCCGATTCGGGCGAGAATCCCCGTTACGACACGTTCGAGATCGATCTCGATAATTGCGGGCCGATGGTGCTCGACGCGCTCATCAAGATGAAGAGCGAGGCGGACCCGTCGCTGACCTTCCGCCGGTCCTGCCGTGAGGGGATTTGCGGTTCGTGCTCGATGAACATCAATGGCAAGAACGGCCTTGCCTGCACGACCGCCATTGAGGATTGCAAGGGCGACGTCCGGATCACGCCGCTGCCGCACATGGATGTCGTCAAGGATCTGGTTCCCGATTTCACCCATTTCTACGCGCAGTACAGCTCGATCCAGCCCTGGCTGAAGACCGTGACGCCCGCGCCTTCGGGCAAGGAACGGCTGCAGTCGCCGGAGGACCGCGCGAAGCTGGACGGCCTGTATGAGTGCATTCTTTGCGCCTGCTGCTCGACCAGCTGCCCCAGCTACTGGTGGAATTCGGACAAGTTCCTTGGCCCGGCCATCCTGCTGCAGGCCTATCGCTGGCTGGCCGACAGCCGCGACGAGATGACCGGCGAGCGGCTGGACGAGCTGGAAGATCCCTTCCGCCTCTATCGCTGCCACACCATCATGAACTGCGCCAATGTCTGCCCCAAGGGCCTTTCGCCCGCGCGCGCCATTGCCGAGGTCAAGAAAATGGTGGTCGAGCGCCAGCTTTGAGCGATTCTTCGACTGGTCCCCGGCGCGCCTACACCCAGTCTCCGGACCCTGACGATCCGGACTGGATGCTGCTTCAGCCCGCTCGCGCTGACGGCTTTGTCTCGATATTCGGTCCGCTTCGGGTCAGGGCGGAGGGCGTGTCGCGGGCGCGCTGCCGGGTGAATGCCGAAGACCGCCATCTCAACATTTTGGGCAGCGTTCATGGCGGCTTTGCGCACCTGGCC
>CBHCMH010000191.1:0-4638 GCA_965974445.1 uncultured Rhizorhapis sp. | reverse complement strand
TGTTTTTCTTTTTCTTTGGGGACGAACGGTTCTACCTAAGACGGAAAAGCTCCTGCTCAGGCGGCCTTGGCCTTCTTCGCCGCCTCGATCGCTTCCAGCACCACGCGCCGCGCCGCTTCGGCGTCGCCCCATGTGCCGATCCGCACCCATTTCTCGGACTCCAGATCCTTATAGTGGGTGAAGAAATGCTCGATCTGCTGCATTACGATGGAGGGCAGGTCGTTCCGCTCGCCAACGTCGGTATAATAAGGGAAGGTCGAATCGACGGGCACGCAGACCAGCTTTTCATCGCCGCCCGCTTCATCCTCCAGGTTCAGCACCGCAATCGGGCGGGCGCGCACGACGCAGCCCGGCACGAAGGGCGAGCGCGCGATCACCAACGCATCCAGCGGATCGCCATCGGGTGACAGGGTGTGCGGCACGAAACCGTAATTGGCGGGATAGCGCATCGGCGTGTGCAGGATGCGATCGACGAACAGCGCGCCCGATTTTTTGTCGAATTCATATTTGACCGGTTCGCCGCCCACTGGCACCTCGATGATCACATTGAGGCTGTTGGGCGGATCGTCTCCGACCGGAATCAAGTCGATATTCATTTCAAGCCAATCCTGTCTGTACTATTTAGCCGGTCGCCTTCAGGAGCAGGTCGATGCCGCCTTCACCCTCACCTATTTTTTGCAGGTGCGGATAAACGAGTCCGCCCGAATAATCGAGGTTTATATTGCGATATTTATCGCCTGACCTGACAAGCAGGGCAATTGGGCTTTTGCCCCCCTTATTGTCCGAAATTGCCCGTTTGATCCGCTCCGGGGAGTAGGATGTGCCGTTCACCGCCACCACGGTCATCCCGACGGCAAGCCCCGCATTGAAGGCCGGGCTGTCCCACACCACTCCGTTCACCTCGCCGGACCGCGACAGGCTGAGGCCGGGGCCGAAGCTCAGGTCCACCACGCCGGTGCGGTCCTCTATGTCGCGGACGGTGCTGTTGGGCTCTGCTGTATAGACGAGGCGGTAGCCGCCCTTGGCGAATCCCTGTTTGGGCGCTTCGCTGCTCGTCGCGCCCAGGCGCTGGCGCAGGAAGGTGGCCCAGTCATAGGGGGCGATGCCGTCCAGCGTCGCGACGATGTCCGCGAATTCATAGGTCGAAACGCCCCAGTCGCCGTCGCGCCCGCCGAAGAATGCCCTGGCGAAATCGTCCATCGAGCGGCGGCCCTTCGTCAATTCCCGCAGCAGGCCATCGACTTCCAGCCAGATCAGCAGCCCTTCATTATAATAGTCCTCTGCCCGCTGCCAGCTCGTCCAGCCCTTGGGCTTGCGCGCCGCGATGATCGGGTCATGGGTCGTATCCTCCAGCGGCCGCCATGTCCGCCCGACGCGCTGGTCGAGCGCCGCCGCGATAGCCGCGAGCGCGTCGAGCGTCTGCTCCCTGGAATAAAGCCCCGACCGCGCGCCCAGCACATAGCCCCAGAATTGCGTCTGCCCCTCATAGACCCAGAGGAGATTGTCCTGCATCGGCGTTCGGAAGTCCGGCGTCCACAGCCCCTTGGGCCGCCGGTATTTGCCGTTCCAGCTATGGACCAGCTCATGCGGCAACAGGTTCCGCCGCCCCGGCCCCTTGTTCCAATCGGTGAAATATTCGCGGCTCACGCCATTTTCGGAGCTGCGATGATGCTCCAGGCCGATGCCGCCCATTTCCTTGGTCAGCGCCAGCAGGAAATCATAATGGTCATATTGTTCGCTGCCCAACAGCGATCGGGCTTCTGTGACCAGCTTTTTATGCGCCTCGATCTGCGCGGGCGTGTAGTTCAAATCCTCTGCTTCGTCGGCAACGATGTTGAGCGTCACCTTCGGGGACAGCGCCACGCTTTTGAAATGACGCCCCGCAAAGACGGGCGAATCAACCAAAGTGTCATAATCGGTCGTCTGGTAGGTGACGGTTGCGCCCGATGCGCTTGCGGGGCGCAGCGCCGTTGCCGCCTGCCAGCCGGCGGGCCAGGTGACGCTCGCCTGCACCGGAATGTTGCGGACATAATAGCCTGCCGGATAGAGCGAAACCGACTGCCATTGCAGGTTCATCATGGCGGGCGTGACAACGATGCGACCCTGATCCTCCTGGGTCGCCGAAACGAACTGGAACGCGACATTCAGCTCCCGTGCGCCCTGCGGGACGTCGATATGAAAGGCATGGACATCCACCGGATCGCGCACCCAGCGAACCGGCTTGCCGCCCGCGCTGATCGTCAGACCCACCAGCTTCTCTATCTGTCCACGCGGCGCGTGCGTGCCCGGTAGCCATTTGGGATACAGCAACGTCATCGGCCCGGCCGTGGCGACCGGGATCACTTGCCGCACGCGAAAAATATTCTGATTGGTGTCGGTGGCGTCCACCATCAGCCGCATGGTGCCAGGATAGGCTATGTCCCGCGCGGCGGGGATGGTGTCGGCGATTGGCTGGGCAACAGGCTTGCTGTTCTGGGCGGTGGCGGGGGTGACGAGCAGGGCGGCGATGGCCAGGGCCGGCGCTAGGCGCATACGGATTTTCTCCTGTTGTTTTCTTTGCCCTAGCATGGCGGGGGAGGGTGGCTGCGTCCAGCCCTTCCCTCACACCTTCATCCCCGCGAAAGCGGGAACTTAAAGAAAATCACGCGGAGACGCGAAGGCGCGAAGATTTTTTCATTATAATTCCTCTGCGCCTCTGCGCGAACAAGAATTTGCACGATCTTTTCTCGCGCAGAGGCGCAGAGGGCGCAGAGGCACGGTGAGGCAATATCCCGCCGCGTCGCCGCGCCTCCGCGTGATCCAAACCCATTCCCCTTTCCCCAAAATCCCGCTAGAGGCGCTGGCATGAGCAGGATCGAGACCCCCCGCCCGATACGCGGCACGCAGGACATGATTGGCGAGCAGGCGGAGCGCTTTGCCCATGTCATTGCGGCGTTCGACAAGGTGCGCCGCCTCTATGGCTTTCAACGGGTCGAAGTCCCGGTGTTCGAAGCAACGGCGGTATTCGCCCGGTCGCTGGGCGAAACCACCGATGTCGTGTCGAAGGAAATGTACACATTTCCCGATCGCGGCGGCGATAGCCTGACCCTGCGGCCGGAATTCACCGCCGGCATCGCGCGGGCTTACCTCACCGAAGGCTGGCAGCAGTTTGCGCCGCTGAAAGTCGCCGCCTCCGGCCCGGTCTTCCGCTACGAACGCCCGCAAAAGGGCCGCTATCGCCAGTTTCACCAGATCGATGCGGAAGTGATCGGCGCGGGCGAGCCCATGGCCGACATCGAACTGCTGGTCTTCGCTGACCAGTTGCTGCGCGAGTTGGGCATATCCGATGGCGTGACGCTGCAACTCAACACGCTGGGGGATGCTGAAACCCGCGAGGCATGGCGCGGGGCGCTGGTCGATCATTTCGAGGCCCGTCGGGCGGATCTGTCCGAGGACAGCCTTGACCGCCTGACGCGCAACCCGCTGCGCATCCTGGACAGCAAGGACCCCCGCGACCGCCCCGCCGCCGACAGCGCGCCGGACATTGATGCCTTCCTGACGGCGGAAGCCGCCGATTTCTTCGGGAAGGTAACGGAAGGCCTCGACGCCGCGGGCGTCAAATGGACCCGCAACGCGCGCCTCGTGCGCGGCCTCGACTATTACCGCCACACCGCCTTTGAATTCGTGACCGACCGTCTGGGCGCGCAGGGCACGGTGCTGGCGGGCGGGCGCTATGACGGGTTGATCGAAGCGCTGGGCGGGCCGGAGACGCCCGCTGTCGGCTGGGCGGCGGGGATCGAACGGCTGGCGATGCTGATTGATGCGCCACAGGCGGAGCGGCCCTACGCGGCAGTTATTTTAGAAACATCCGAGGCTGAACAGTTTGCTACCTGGCTCACTGCGGAACTAAGGCGGACCAATCTTAGTGTGGAATTGATTTCCACGGGCTCACCCAAGAAGCGGTTTGAAAAGGCCAAGAAGCTTGACCCTAAATATGCGGTTGTCATTAATGACAATTTTGTAGTGAAGGAAGGACAGGTCAACATTCGACTTCGGCAGATCCGTGGGCAATTGCAGGATGGGTTTATTGCCGACGACACAAATTTGGCGGCAATGCTCAGCGCAATTCTGGCAAAGCGATGCGAAGCTCCTAGTGCTGAGGAGCTATCTAGCGGTGCGGAAATTTTGCTTTGGATGAATAGCGTCTGATGCAAATCTCCCCCGAACGCATCCGCGCCATTGAGGCGCGTCATGATGAGGTGCAGGCCAGCATGGCCCGCCCCGACCTTGCGGCCGAGGAATTTGTCCGGCTGTCGAAGGAATATGCCGAGCTTGAGCCGGTGGCGAAGGCCGCGCATGAGGTTCGCCGGCTGCGCCAGGAATTGAAATCGCTCGAATATATGACCGGGCCGGAGGGCGACCCGGAAATGCGCGAAATGGCCGAGGAGGAATTGCGGACGCTGAAGGCACAATTGCCCGAGGCCGAACGCGCCCTCGCGCTCCAGCTGCTGCCCAGGGATTCGGCCGATGCGCGTCCGGCGATGCTGGAAATCCGCGCGGGCACCGGCGGCGACGAAGCCGCCTTGTTCGCGGGCGACCTGTTCCGCATGTATACCCGCTATGCCGAGGAACAGGGCTGGAAGGTCGAGCTGATCTCCG
>CBHCMH010000190.1:0-4654 GCA_965974445.1 uncultured Rhizorhapis sp. | reverse complement strand
CGTCGACCTGGTCCTCGACCGGCTTGATCTCGACCGGCGGGTCGATGAGGCCGGTGGGACGGATCACCTGTTCGCTGAACACGCCGCCGGTCTGGTTCATTTCCCAGGGGCCGGGGGTGGCCGACACGCTCACCGTCTGCGGCCGCATCACGTCCCATTCGTTGAAGCGCAGCGGCCTATTGTCGATGCAGCTGGGCAGGCGGAAGCCATATTCGGCCAGCGTGATCTTGCGCCTATGGTCGCCCCGCGCCATCGCGCCGATCTGCGGCACCGTCTGGTGGCTTTCATCGACGAAGAGCATGGCATTTTCGGGCAGATATTCGAACAGGGTCGGCGGCGGTTCGCCCGGCAAGCGGCCGGTGAGGAAGCGCGAATAATTTTCGATCCCCGCACAGCTGCCGGTGGCCGCGATCATCTCCAGATCGAAATTGGTGCGCTGCTCCAGCCTTTGCGCCTCCAGCAACCGCCCCTCGGCGGTCAGTTCCTTCAGCCGCTCGGCCAGTTCATGCCGGATCGCCTCCATCGCCTGCTTCAAGGTGGGGCCGGGGGTGACATGGTGGCTGTTGGGAAAGACCTTCACATAGTCGAGCGTCGCGATCTTCTTGCCGGTCAGCGGATCGAACTCGGTGATCTCCTCGATCTCGTCGCCAAAGAAGCTGACGCGCCAGGCGGTGTCCTCATAGTGAGACGGAAAAATCTCCAGATTGTCGCCCCGCACCCGGAAGGCGCCCCGCACGAAAGCGGCGTCGTTGCGCTTGTACTGGAGCGCGACCAGCTTGCGGATGATCTCGCGCTGGTCGGCGACTTCGCCCTTTTTCATGGCGAAGGTCATGGCCGAATAGGTTTCGACCGACCCGATGCCGTACAGGCAGCTGACCGACGCCACGATCAGCACGTCGTCCCGCTCCAGCAGCGCGCGGGTGGCGCTATGCCGCATCCGGTCGATAGCCTCGTTCACGCTCGACTCCTTCTCGATATAGGTGTCGGAACGGGGGACATAGGCTTCGGGCTGGTAATAGTCGTAGTAGCTGACGAAATATTCGACGGCGTTTTCGGGGAAGAAGCTCTTGAACTCCCCGTATAATTGCGCGGCGAGGATCTTGTTGGGCGCCAGCACCAGCGCGGGGCGCTGCATCCCCTCGATCACCTTCGCCATGGTGAAGGTCTTGCCGGAGCCAGTGACGCCCAGCAGCACCTGATCGCGCTCGCCGGCCCGCGCCATTTCGACCAGTTCGGCGATCGCGGTCGGCTGGTCTCCGCTCGGCTCATAGTCGGACACCAGCTTGAAGGGCCGCCCGCCCTCGCTCTTTTCAGGGCGTGCGGGGCGATGGGGGACGAAGGCGTCGCCGGTTTCCGGCTCGTCCAGCGTGGTTCTGATTTGAATCGTCATAGGCAGTTGATATGGTAGCCCGAAACAAGGGCGCAATAACAGCCATCATCCCCCGGGAGGACCAATATATGAAAGCCATGATCCTGACCGCCGCGACCGGCCTTCTGCTTCTGTCCGGCTGTGGCAAGAGCGAGGAGAAGGCAACGGTTGACGGTTCGCTGTCTGCTGAGGACGTCGCCGATGCGGCGGCTTCGGTAAAGCTGACTCCCGGCCAGTGGGAGACCACGGTGGAGATCATCGACGTCAAGATGGAGGGCCTGCCGGAAGGCGCGCCCGCCGGCATGATGAACAACATGATCGGCACGAAAACGACGGTCAAAAGCTGCATTACGCCGGAACAGGCCGAAAAGCCCAACGCGGATTTCCTGTCGGCGCAGAAGGACGCCAATTGTTCCTATTCCGCCTTTGACATGAGCGGCGGCCTGATCAAGGCCGCGATGACGTGCAGCGGCAAGGGGCAGCCGGGCGAACTGAAGCTGAACATGACCGGCAAATATGGCTCCAGCAGTTATGAGATGAATCAGGACATGACCATGGCGGGGTTCCAGCCGGGCATGACAATGGCGATGAAATCGAAGGTGTCGGCCCGTCATATCGGCGATTGCCCGGCGGGATGACCCATTGACCGAACTGGACGAGTATCTGCAAAGGATCGGACTTGCCGCGCCTCCCGCGGGCGATGTCGAGGGTCTGACGGCCGTGCAGCGCGCGCACCGGCTGGCGATCCCGTTCGAAAATCTTGACATCCCGCTCGGTCGTGGGATCAGCCTGGACCCCGATACGGTGTTCGACAAGCTGGTGAGGCGGCGGCGCGGCGGCTATTGCTTTGAACAGAACCAACTGCTTCTCCGCATGCTGCGGCATATGGGATTTGAGGCCCGGCCGCTGCTGGCGCGCGTGTGGCGGATGGACGTGGAGGTGCCGCCGCTGACCCATACGTTCAATCTTGTCACGCTGGACGGCGCCTTGTGGATCGCGGACGCCGGATTTGGCGGCGATTTCACTCCGCCCATGCCGCTCGCGACGGACGGGGTGGCGCGCGCGCCCGGCGGCGTTCGGTTTCATCTGATAGAGGATCAACGCGGCTGGGTGTTGCAACGGGACGGCGGAGATGGCTGGCACGATCAATATAGTTTTCGCCTGACGCCGGTGGAGCCCAGCGATCTGGAAATGGCCAATCACTGGACATCGACCCGCCCCGGCACGCGCTTCACCACGCTGCGCATACTCAGCCGCGCGCTGCCCGATGGGCGGGCGGGGCTGATCGACCGCCGGCTTTCCGTCACGCGATCCGGCCGCCCGGAAGAGCGCGAGATCAGTGACGCCACCGAATATCGCGCCGTGCTGGCCGATATGTTCAACCTTCGACTGACAGCGGAGGAGGTTGCAGCGCTTGGCCTGTTCGGCTGAGCCGATGAAGGAAGAAAACAGGGGAGAATGGTGAAATGCACAAGCTTCTACTGATCGCCGCGTCCGTCCTGCCGCTTGCGGCCTGTGGGGGAGGCGGAGAGGAGAAAGTCGCCGCCGATGACGCCGCCGAGGCGAAACCCCCGCTGATGCAGCCGGGAGAATGGGAAATCACGCACAAGGTCACCGGCTATAATTATGACGGCCTGACCGCCGCCGAATATCAGGCGAAGCTGGGCGAGACGGCCACCGCCAAGGCCTGCATCACTCCTGAAACGGCCGATCGCCCGGATGCGGCCTTCCTGGCCACCAACCGGGGGGAGTGCAGTTACGATAACCTGACCGCCACGACCGGCCGCCTTTCCGCGACACTGACCTGCAAGGCCGACGGCGGCACGCTCAACATTCTGCTGGATGGGTCAAGCCGGGCGGAGGGTCTGATCCTGGCCGAACAAAGCACGCTGACGGCTGACGGCAAGCCGACCATCCGCGCGTCGGCCGATGTGACCGCCAAGCGGCTGGGGGATTGCCCGGCCGAGACTGTGAGCTGAGGGGGACGGGTTTGCTTCCCCCTCATTCTTGGTGAGGGGGGCAACTCGATAACAGGCTGCATGAAATCGGAACCATCCACCTCCGTTCGCCCTGAGCCTGTCGAAGGGCTTTTCTTTTTTCCGGGCGATGGGATCAGAAGAACAGTGCTTCGACAGGCTCAGCACGAACGGTTCTGATGTAAGGTCCGCTCTACCGCGCCTTCCTGAACAGCTCGCGATCCTCGGGGCCGAAGCCCTTGGACCAGATCATCCAGCAATAAAGGCCCAGGATCAACGGAATACCCAGGATCAGTTCCGCCCATTCGGGGATCTGCGTGACGCCGATGCCGGCCAGCATCGCCAGCGTCGCCGCCCAGACCAGGGCCCAGCGCCAGGCATTGACGGGAGCGCCGAGCAGGCGGGAGAGCAGGCGCGCCTTGACGATGGCGGCGAGGCCCAGCGCGACGCACAGTGCCAGGGCCGGACCCGCCGCGATATAGAGTTCCGGCCACTCCATGGCGCGCGCGCCCAGGATGAAGGCGAAGCTGAGTGCCGCCTGCACCGCGATCATGGCAAGCGAGATCATCAGGTTCCGGTGGCGGGCCATATAGACGAGGGCGGATTCGCTGACCACGGCAGTCGCCGCCACCACTTCGGCCGCCAGCAGGAAGGCGAGCGCGCCGGTTCCGCCGACGAAAGTGGGGCCGACCAGGCCCATCACCGCTTCGCCCGGAATGCCGAGGGCAAGAGCGATGCCGGTCTGGGCCGCGATGATCCAGAAGCCGACCTGGCTGACCTGCCGTGCGATGGCGGTGTAGTTTTTCTCGGCCAGATTGCGGGTGATGACCGGGCCAAGAATAGGGTCGAAGCTGGTCTTCAACTTCTGCGGCAGCGAGGCGACCTGCTGCGCGACATAATAGATGCCCACGATATAGGGGGTGGCGAACAGGCCCAATATGGCAAGGTCCAGCCGGCGCGATCCCCATTCCACGGCGTCGGCGGCGGCAAGTGGCATGTTCTGCCGCGCCATCCGCCACAGGCGCATGGGGTGCGGCCGCCATCCGGTGGGCAGGCCGTAGCTTCTGAACATGGGGATGAGCGAGGCGATCAGCGCCGCGATCATCGACAGCACGTAGGACAGGATCAGCCCGTCGCGCAGCGAGTAGTAGGAAAAGGCGAATGCCGCGATGCTGATCGTCCATGGCTCGATGATCGAACGCGCTCGCACCGTTGCCGCAATATCGTAGCGATAGGCGCAGGCGGTGAGCGCGAGGTCCGACCCCGCCACGGCAAGGATGATGAGCGGCAGCAACTGGTCCAGATCATT
>CBHCMH010000189.1:0-4685 GCA_965974445.1 uncultured Rhizorhapis sp. | reverse complement strand
GCATCGGTCCTGTCGCATTGGAATAGCACGATCCAGCTTCCAAGCCTGGGGTGGACAGACTCCGAGATTGGCGATGGCTTCAACGGCGTGACGCTGACCGATGCGGGCAGCGGGGAAAAGATAGGCAGCATTATCTGGCCGGCCCATCAAGTAGGCAAAAAGTCTTTGGGCAAGATCATGCCCCTCCTGCTTGTTTGCGGCATTGTTTTCGGAGTCCTGTCCTTCTGGCTGATCCTTCAGATTCATCGTTCGCGCACCGTGCTGGAGGAGAGCAACCGGGTAGCAATCACCTTATCGGCTGAGGCCAACGAGAATGCGGAGAGGGCCGATCGCGCCCGCCGGGAAGCGGAAGCCGCGCTTGCAGAGGCGGAGGCGGCACGTCAGCGTGCTGACGAAATGGCTCGGCGCGAAGTGGCTGAACAGGCATCGCACCGCGAGCAATTGCGTGAAAACTCCCGGCGCATGGCAATGGCCTTGCAGGAATCCATGGCGTCTCTCGTCAAGCAACTTCTCGAAACCGCCAATGATCTGGAACTGAGTGCCGAAACCACGATAGGCGCCTTGCAGGAACAGCAGAAACAGGCCGATGTGGTCCGCGGCCGGTCACGCGACGCTGTCGCGGCCATTCAGGCCGTCACTGGCGGTATCGAGGAGCTGACCGCCTCCATCGCGGAAATCCGGAAAGCGGCCGATGAATCCCGTCAGTTCGCGCTGGAAGCGAGCGACCGTTCATCGGCGGCGCGGGGGGCCAACGACCATCTGCTCCATCAGGTGGTGTCCATCAGCGACGCGGCCAGCCTGATCGCCAGCATCGCCAAACAGACCAATCTGCTCGCCCTTAATGCTGCGATCGAGGCGGCCAGGGCAGGCGCGAGCGGCTATGGTTTTGCCGTCGTCGCCAATGAGGTGAAGGCCCTGGCCAGCGAAACGGCGCGCACGACGGGCAGCATTCATGACCGGGTCGGCGGCATCGAGACGGCCGCGCGTGCAACTGTCGAACTGGTCGGGTCTCTGGATGAGATGCTGCACGGGCTGGTGCAGGCCATGGCGGCTTCGTCGGCCACGGTTCAGCAGCAGCAGGCGGTGGCGGAAAACATCCGGCACAGCTCGCGCGGTGTGGCGGACAATGCGCAGATTGCCGATCAGGCGGTTGAAGCCATTTCCCGGTCCCTCGAAAGCATCGCCCAGACAGCCTCTTCCACCCGCCACATCGGCGCGGCGGTCCGCAATCGCGCCGAGAATCTCAATAGCGAATTTGCGCGGCTGGTGGCGCAGCTGGAAGCTGCCTGAATTGTCTCCATCCGGCCCCGGTCAGCCGTCGCTTGCCCGCTCGATGTCCGCGCCCACGGCTTCCAGCTTTTCTTCCAGCCGTTCGTAGCCACGGTCCAGATGATAGACGCGCGCAACCTGCGTCTCCCCCTCCGCCGCAAGCCCGGCCAGCACCAGACTCATGGAAGCGCGAAGGTCGGTCGCCATGACCGGCGCACCCGTCAGCCTGGGCACGCCGCGCACCACCGCACTGCGCCCGTTCACCTGTATGTCCGCGCCCATGCGGGCCAGCTCGGGAACGTGCATGTAGCGGTTTTCGAAGATGGTTTCGGTCAGGACGCTGGCCCCCTGAGCCAGGGTCAGCATCGCCATGAACTGGGCCTGCATGTCGGTCGGGAAAGCGGGGAAGGGCGCTGTTGACAGGGATAGCGGACGCAGCGGACCGTCAGCGCTGACCGTGATGCCGCCCGGCCTTTCCTCGACTATCACGCCGGCCTCGCGCAGGCCCGCCAGTATCGCGTGCATATCGTCGGCATTGGCGCCCACCAGATCCAGCGATCCCCCGGTAATGGCGGCGGCGCAGGCATAGCTGCCCGCCTCGATCCGGTCCGGCATGACGCTGTAGGTGGCGCCATGCAGCCGGTCGACACCCTCGACGACCAGCTTGTCGCTGCCGATGCCGCTGATCTGCGCACCCATGGCCACGAGCAGGTTGCAGAGATCGACGATCTCCGGCTCCCGCGCCGCATTTTCCAGAACGCAGCGCCCCTTCGCCAGCACGGCCGCCATCAGTGCATTTTCGGTCGCGCCGACGGATACCACCGGAAAGGTAATCGTACCGCCCGGAAGACCAGATCCCGGCGCGATGGCCTTGACATAGCCCGCCGTGATCTCGATCTCCGCGCCAAAGGCCTCCAGCGCTTTCAGGTGAAGGTCGATGGGCCGATTGCCGATGGCGCAGCCGCCGGGCAGGGACACGGTGGCCTCCCCCGCCCGCGCCAGCAGCGGCCCCAGCACCAGGATCGATGCCCGCATCTTTCGCACAATGTCGTAGGGCGCGACGGTGGCTGTCACCTTGCTGGCGCGCAGGGTCATCACCCGGCCGAAATCCTCCGGCCGGCTCCCCTCGATCATCGTCGATACGCCCAGCTGATTGAGCAGATGACCGAAGCTATCGACATCGGCCAGGCGTGGCAGATTCCTCAGCGTCAGCGGCTCGTCGGTGAGCAGCGCGCAGGGCAGCAGCGTCAGCGCCGCATTCTTTGCGCCGGAGATGGGAAGGCGGCCTTCAAGCCGTTTGCCGCCGCGGATAAGAATTCTGTCCATTCCGCCGCTTCTACGCCCAAATTCCTGTCACGCAAGCGGCAGCTTTTCCTCCCCCACCGGCCAACCCTCGGCGCAGCGCCCTTTATCGCGTCGGCACCGGCTTTTCGCCCGAATAGTCGTAGAATCCCTTGCCGGTTTTCCGCCCATACCAGCCCGCCTCCACATATTTCACCAGCATTGGGGCCGGGCGGTATTTGGGGTCGCCAGTGGTGGTGTAGAACACCTTGCAGATCTCCAAGCAGGTATCGAGTCCGATGAAATCGGCGAGCGCCAGCGGGCCGATAGGGTGATTGAGGCCAAGCTGCACCGCCGTGTCGATATCGGCCACATTGGCCACGCCCTCGCCTAGGGCAAAACAGGCCTCGTTCAGCATCGGCAGCAGGATGCGGTTGACGATGAAGCCCGGCGCATCGTTGGCATGGACCACGGTCTTGCCGAGTGCGAGCGCATATTTCTCCACCGCTGCGACGGTGGCGTCCGCCGTGGCGAGGCCCCGGATGATCTCGATGAGGGCCATCACCGGAACGGGGTTGAAGAAATGCACCCCGACGAAACGGGCGGGGTCCGGCGCGGCCTGGGCCTGGCGGGTGATGGGGATGGAACTGGTATTGGACGCCAGGATCGCGTCGGCGGCAAGGACTTTTCCAGCTTCGGCAAAGATAGCGCGCTTGATCTCTTCGCGCTCGGTCGCCGCTTCGATGATGAGGCCCGCCGCCGCCATCGGGGCGTAACCGGCGATCGGCTCGATCCGGTCCAACAGGGCCTCGGCGGCCTTCGCCTCCAGCTTGTCCTTCTCCACCAGCCGCGAAACCTGCTTGGCGATGCTGACCTTGCCCTTTTCCGCCTGTTCAAGGCTGATGTCCGCCAGAAGGACTCTATGGCCCGCCTGTGCCGAAACCTGCGCGATGCCCGCGCCCATCTGTCCTGCGCCGATGATTCCGATGGTCTGCATATCCGCCTTTCCTTGCATTGCCTGCTGTGGTTGCGGACCGCATAGAGCATTCGCGGCAATGGCGCGATGGTTAACGTGGACTCTACCTTTTGCATATGAACTTGGGTATAGCTCGTTGCATGACCAGAATGATCAGCGTCGCGCTCGCCCTGCTTTGTTCCCTGTCCGCAATGGCTGCCGCCGCCCAGCCCAGGCCGGGGAAGCTGGAAGTTTACAAGGACTGGGCCGTAGGCTGCGACAATGGCGGGGCCTGCATGGCCGTTTCGCTTATGCCGCAGAGCGCGGGCTTCAGCGACGATTTCGCCAGCGTCAGCATCTCCCGGGGTGCGGGGCCGAATGCTCAGCCGTCGGTGCGGCTGCGCTTCTTTGGCGGAGTAAAGGGCGCGGTCAGGATCAGCGTTGATGGCAGGCCGGTCGCCACGGCGACTGTCGATGGCGAAGGCGCGCTGATCCGTGGACCGCGTGGGTCGGCCATCGCTATCGCCATTGCGGTGGGCCGGCAGATGGAAGTGACCCAAGGCGGAAAGATTGTCGGCAGGCCGTCGCTCACCGGGGCCTCCGCCGCGCTGCGTTACATCGATGCGAAGCAGGGCCGGGCGGGGACCATTACGGCGCTGGTCGCGGCAGGTCCGTTGCCCTCGGGCGCTGTCAAGCCTGCCTCTGCCCTGCCCCGGCTGGTCAAGGGCGCGGTGCCCCACAATCTGAAGGCCGCGCGGCTCTCGGCGGCCGAGCGCAAGCAGGCAGAGGCGTTGACGGGCTGCGATCCGGAATTCGACATGGACCGCCCGGCCGACCTTTATTCCTTGGGGGGTGGGAAGACGCTGGTCATGCTGCCTTGCGGGTCCGGCGCGTATAATTTCTCCAGCGTGGCGCTTATCGCCACCGGCGCCGCCGGCAAGCGGCAGTTCGCACCGGCCCGCTTCGATTTTCAGCCCGCATGGGGCGAGGGGAAATTTCCCACATTGGTGAACCATGGCTGGGACGCCGCCCGGTCGATGCTGTCGAGCTATGCCAAGGGCCGCGGCCTCGGCGATTGCGGCAGCGCGGAAAGCTATGTGTGGGATGGAACCAGCTTCCGCCTCACAGAAGCCAGCAGCATGGGCGAATGCCGGGGCGCGCTGGAATGGATCACCACCTG
>CBHCMH010000188.1:0-4742 GCA_965974445.1 uncultured Rhizorhapis sp. | reverse complement strand
ACGAAGTAGCGGCCCTCGTCGTCGCGGATCAGGTCGACCCCGCAGACGTGCGCGCCGTTCGGGAAGTTCGGCGCTTCACCGCCGGCCGTGCCTACGGTCGATAAACCCAGGGACTGGCCGCCCGGCACGCCCATCGGCGCGAAGAAGCCCCTGACCACCTGCTGCAGCGAGACAGTGCGGTTCGTGGCCTTGGCCCGGAAAAGGCCTTCGCCGAATTCCACGGCATCGAGGTCCACCTCAAGGATGCTTGCCGCCATAGGCGAACAGCGCGCGATCGCCTCGTCGGCTGCGGCCCGAAGCGCCGTACTTGCCAGCATGGAGCTACGGGCGGCATAGGTCCCGCGACCGAACGCCACTGCATCGGTATCGCCTTGAATATGCCGGATCTGTTCAGAGGGGATGCCGAGCCAGTCGTGTATCAGCTGCGCGAAAGCGGTCGCATGTCCCTGGCCGTGCGAATGGGTGCCAGCGAGGATGGATACTCCGCCCGACGGGTCGAAGCGCAGTTCCATCCGCTCGTTGAACACGCCTGCGCTCTCGATATAGCAGGTGACCGCGCGTCCGCGAACAAGCCCCCGGCCCTCCGATACCAACTTGCGCGCCGCGAAGCCTTCCCAGTCGGCCAGTTCGAGGCATTTATCCATCATTCCGGCGAAATCGCCACTATCATAGGTGAAGCCGGTGGGGGTCGCATATGGCAAGGCCTGCTCGGCGATCAGGTTCCGGCGCCGGATCTCGACTTGGCCCAATCCCGAAACGCGGCCTGCTTCATCCATCAGCCGCTCAAGCATGAAGCATGCCTCGGGCCTGCCTGCGCCTCGGTACGGACCCGTGGGCGAGCAATTGGTGAACATGGCCGACGTCCGCACGTCAATGGCGGGGATGTCGTAGACCCCGGGCAACATGCGCATCGAAAAGGTGATCGGTGCAACGGTAGCCGAAGCGACATAGGCGCCCAGCGCGTGATGGGCGCGTACACGCAGGCCAATGGCCCGGCCATTTTCGTCGAAGGCCATCTGCGCCGAAGCGACCTGATCGCGACCATGATTATCGCCCGCCAGTGATTCCGAACGACTTGCAACCCAACTCACCGGCCGCCCCAGCTTGCGCGCCGCCCATAGAACGAGCGCATCCTCGGGATAGGGGTCGGCTTTCATCCCGAACCCGCCGCCGACATCGGGAGAGATGACGCGCAGGCAAGTTTCGGGAATGGCGAGTACCGAATTCGCCAGCATCTTCCGGACGCCATGCGGGTTTTGCGAACTGGTGTGCAAGATGTACTGACCATCGCCATCATTCATGACGAACTCGCCCAGCGCACATCGCGGCTCGATCGAGTTGGCCGAGAGGCGGTTGTTGCGCAAGTCAAGCCGTACGACGAATGCGCTGCGGGCGAACGCCTCGTCAGTGCGTTCGGGGTCGCCAAATGCCAGTGTAAAACTGCGGTTCCCTTCGCAACCAGGCCAAATTTCGGGCGCATCGGACGCCGCAGCGCCGTCTGGCGTCGTCACGCAAGCACGGGGGGAATATTCTATTTCGACGCGTTCGGCCGCATCGCGGGCCTGATCAGCGGTCTCGGCGACCACGGCAACTACCCTGTCACCGACACAGCGGACCCGGTCAGGCACCAGGATGGGGCGGATGGTGCGAAAGCCGGGCGGGCCGCCGGCGTCCTCCGGCATGAAATAGGGCGGCAGGCCGCCAAGGCCTTCGTTCTCCGCATCCTGTCCAGTGAGGATGGCGAGTACGCCCGGCGACTCTAGCGCGGCTTTAGCGTCGATGCGGACGATATCCGCATGCGCCTGATCCGAATATATAACGCACATATGCGCTGTGCGAGCCCGCTTGACGTCACCGACGTAGCTGCCAGCGCCCGTCAGAAAGCGATGATCCTCGCGACGCCGGACCGCCTGGCCAATGCCAAAACCGGACACATTTCCTCCCCGTCCATTACCGCCTTGGTCGATCATTGGTGCGGACATCCCCACGGCTTGACGGCGGTGCGATATTGAATTTAAGGCAATGTACGAAAGAGGCAAGAGATTTTTGTATGACCGTACGAGAAAATGAAAAGGCGATGCGCAAGGGCGAGCGCACCAGGCAGGCGATCCTGAACGCGGCCGAAGCCCAATTCGCCCTGTCGGGCTACGAAGCCGTCTCGATCCGTCAGGTGGCGGACGCAGCAGCCCAGCACCTCGGGGTCGTTACTTATCATTACCCCAACAAAGAGTTGCTGTTTGAAGCAGTCGTGGCGCGCCGCGCAGAGGAACTCAGCCAGCAGCGGAAAGAGCGCTTGAACAATCTTGTCGATCCGACGATCGAAGCATTGCTTGATGCATTCCTCGATCCCTTTCGCGAAAAGGTCGAAGGAGGATCTGAAGGTTGGCGCAGATATGCGCAGATATTGGCGCACATCGCTCAGGATGCGCGGTGGGCACCATTGGTGGACCGCCTGTTTGGCGAAACGGGTCGAAAGTTCATCTCGCTCATGCGCGAGGTGGAACCGCGACTTACCCTTGACACGGCGACGCAAGGCTATGTCCACCTGATTTCCGTCATGGTGGGATTGTTCGCGTCGACCAAGCTACTGGATCGCCTGTCCAACGGAAAGATGTCGAGCGATCGTCTCTCGGAAAATTATGATCAGGCGATCGCGTTCCTTGCCGGCGGCATGCGCTCCCTTGCCGCGCATGCCATCCCTGCGCCCGGTGCTAGTTCACCGACAGGTCACGCCTGAGCGCAGCCAGGCGTGCCTGGCGCGGAGCAACCCCGAACTGACGCCGGAACGCTCGGCTGAAATGCGACGCATCGTTGAAACCCCAACGAAAGGCAATTTCTCCGATCGATATATCCGTCATTTGCGGATGCACGATTTCTCCCTTGCAGCGCTCCAGTCGCTCGCGCCAAATTCGCCGCATCAACGGCTCGGCGTCGCCTTCAAACAATTCATAGAGGTAGCGCAGCGACAGTCCGACGTTGCGCGCGATCAGTGAAGGTGAAAGATCGGCGTCCGCCAGATTCTGCCGGATGAACGTCAGGACCCGTTGGCGATGGGCCGCCTGACAACCGGCCGACACCGGAGAAAATTCATCAGCCATGCCGCAAAGCACGGTCGAGAGAATCAACGGAATGGTATCAGTCACCTTTTCAGCCGCATCCGCGTTGAGTTGCATGCCAATACGAAAAAGCTCGTCGCTATACGCCCTGAATAACGCCGCCGGGCCTGTATTCGTCTGCATCGCTATCGCCGTGCAGCTGTCGACATTTGGAAAATAGGAACGCAGCGCCGCGCAGGGAACGTAGATCGACGTCGTGCAAATTTCGCCGGTTTCTATCAAGAACGGTCGAGCGGGATCGATGAAAAACATGTCGCCGGGGCGAATCATGCTTTCTCTCCCTCCCTGACTGACAAATGCGGTACCCTCGCGGTGAACGCTCACCAGATAGCTGGGAACCGGGCTTGGCTGCGAACTGGCGGGTTCGGTGATATGCGGAGAAAAGCGCAACTTGGCGAAACGCAGGCCGGGTCGTGCAAATCCATCGACCGCGCACTCCAGCGCCTGGGAGCCCACGGGCCGAATATTCAGTCCGATCGAGAACAGCGAGGCCATGTCCTTGCGAAACTTGGATGATCGCCGACCGTTGGGCACGCCAGCTGTAGTGAAGGTCTCCGCCCGGAGCGCCGCCTCGGCCATTGTTGCTTCCCTCCCCCGCATGCGATTATTTTTTCAAAGGAAGGAATTATCAAAAAATAGTACATCTATCCAGAAAAATCTGTGTCCCGTCCAAATTTGCGCCGCAAGGCCTTGACCGCGCAGTCGGGGGTGGTGAGCACGGTCGCGCCTGTGGTCCGCGCAATCTCCGGGGCAGCCCGAGCCAGGCTGAACTGGGCCAGCGCGACTACACGTTCGGAGCTGAAGCCCTGTGCCGCGGCCGCAGATAGCCGGTCATGCTCGGCAAAATCCCCGGCCTCCGCCGCCTCCAACGCCCCAATGGCAAGACGAGGTTCGACATCGAGCGAAGCTGGAAACTCACCACGCATGGAATCAAGTGTCGGCGCGAACGTGGCGAGGAGACCGACTGGCCGCCCCAGCGCGACAGCCTCATCGATCATCGCTTCGTTCGGCTTCAGCACAGGGACGTCCATCATCCTGGCCACCGTCTCGATCGCCTCACCGAAGGCCGAGCAGGTGAACAGGATGGCGTCGGCGCGCGCGAACCTGATCGCATAGTGCGACAAGTCGACAAAGCGCTCAATCATGGACTCCGTCAGGATTCCATCGACCGCACGATCAACCGACAAGCTGTCATCGAGAATATGGACACGGTCCGCCTCCGGCCACAATCGTCGAAAGCTCTCCGTGATCGGATCGAGCGACAGCCGCAGGGCCGAGATCAGCGCAATCCTGGGCGGTGCCATCAGATCGGTTCCGCCAGCTTGGCCAGCGACTGCTCGACAAGGATGGTCTGCTCCTCGGGAGGCCGCCCGTCCTGCTCGCGCCGGCCGATCTCAATCGAATTTTCGGTGACCAGCCGACAGCGGTCATAGCGACGGGCCATGAACGCCGCGAATGTGCGCGCGACATCTCCCCCCGACCGTAGCAATTCGTCGCCCAGCACCAGCCCGTCTTCGATCGCCATGCCAGCCCCCGAAGCCAGCTGCGGGGTTGTCGGGTGAGCCGCATCGCCGACGAGGATAATGCGCCCGCTGTACCAGGGTGCAGGCAACAGGAATGCCTCAA
>CBHCMH010000187.1:0-4748 GCA_965974445.1 uncultured Rhizorhapis sp. | reverse complement strand
CTTGGGCATGTCCGGGGTGTATTTTTTAAACACCCTTCCCGCGGCCGCTCGGCCGCGGTTTCACCCGTATAAGGGCGCGACTGCCGGCATTCGAGGAGTGTGGTCGGAAATGTGGGTCTCCGCGTGCGCGCCGCGCACATAGGTCGTTATACCTTTCGGATTAGGGGATTCGATGGTACCAGAAGCGAAGCAGGCTGGTTCACCAAGCGCCAGCCCCGTCCAACGCCATCGACTCTATGGCGGCAAGATGCAGACCATGCCGAAATGCCCCATTCGCAGCGCCAGCGACTTCGCCGTGTGGTACACGCCGGGCGTGGCGGAGCCCTGCCGGGCGATCCAGGCGGCACCGGAAGCGGTTTACGAACTCACCAACAAGGGCAATCTGATCGCGGTGGTGTCCGACGGTTCGCGCGTGCTCGGACTTGGCGACATCGGCCCCGAGGCGGGCCTGCCAGTCATGGAAGGCAAGAGCCTGCTATTCAAGTATCTGGGTGGCGTCGACGCGGTAGCCTTGTGCCTCGCGACCAAGACCGCTGAGGAGCTTGTGCAGGCGGTCGAATGGCTTGCCCCGTCCTTTGGCGCGATCAATCTGGAGGACATCGCGCAACCGAAATGCTTCCGCGTTCTCGACTCTCTGCGCAGCCGTCTCGCGATCCCTATCTGGCACGACGACCAGCAGGGAACCGGGACTGTCGTGCTCGCCGGTTTGCTGAATGCGCTCAGGCTGACCGGGCGGGCACTCAAGGATGTTCGGATCGCCATGATCGGCATCGGCGCCGCGAACGTCGCGACTTACCGTCTCCTGACCGCGTATGGCGTGGCGCCGGGCCAGATCGTCGCGTGCGACAGCAAGGGCATCCTCCATCCCGCTCGGTCCGATCTCGAGGCAGCTCAGGCGCTTTATCCGGAAAAGTGGGAGATCTGCCAGAACTCGAACGCGGAGTGCAAGAAAGGCGGAATTGCCGAGGCGCTCGAGGGCTCCGACGTTTGCCTGGCATTCTCCACGCCGGGTCCCGGCACCATCAAGCCGGACGGGATCGGAAGGATGGCCACTCGATCCATCGTGTTCGCCTGCGCTAATCCGGTCCCTGAGATCTGGCCTGCGGAGGCGCTGGCTGCCGGCGCCGAGATCGTTGCCACCGGGCGCAGCGACTTTTCGAACCAAGTCAACAATTCTCTGGTGTTCCCGGGAATGTTCCGGGGCGTGCTCGATGTGCGCGCCCGTGCAATCAACGAAGGCATGGCGATCGCCGCCGCCGTGGCGCTCGCCGACTACGGTGTCGAGCTGGGTCTGCGCCCCGACAGCATCCTGCCGAACATGGAGGACCCCGAGACAGCCATACGGATTGCGGTGGCAGTCGGCCTCGAAGCGCAACGGCAAGGGTTTGCGCAGCTGTGCTACGATGGCGACATGCTTCGTCGCATGGCGACGCGCGCCATCACACGTTCGCGAGCGGATGCCATAGCGCTCCTGAACCAGCAGCATGCCTGTAATGGGGACTGACGGAGGCGACGGATTGCCAAGGATAATCCCCCCATGTCTTGGATAGGCGAGATCGCGAGATCTTGATCATGGCGATAGTTCCGATCACGCGAGCGAACCGGGCCATCAGGACTTTCACGGGCAATCTGATTGAGGGTTCGCTGGGCTGAAGGCGCAATTGGTCGCCGCCACGCAATACGAATGTCCTCAGTCAGTCGGCTGTGCTTTTCATCTGTCGCCGGCTACCAGGATGGCCTGAACCTGCGCACGGGCGCCTACATCTGCCGTATGTGCATTGATGTCGATCAATGCGCCATGTCTTCCCCCGGGCAATTGTTTCGCGATGCATGCGGCATTTGGCCTACTCAGTGTTTCGAGCCGAGGAGTTGCCATGGAATTCTCTGATCTGATTGATCGACGGCAGTCAATCCGTGCTTACGAGAAGTCGGCGCTGGATGAATCGACAATCGAGAAGATCCTGCAGATCGCGCGCATGGCGCCGTCGGCCGGGGATCTCCAATCATACCGAATTGTGTTGGTTCTCAGTCCGACAGCAAAGGGCGCACTGTCTGATGCTGCGGGACAGTACTATATTACACAGGCTGCTCTGGTCCTTGTCTTCTTCGCTGATGTGGAGCGGTCGGCCGTGAAATACTACGATCGCGGCAGGAACTTGTTTTCCCTGCAGGATGCAACGATCGCCGCAGCTTACGCCCAGCTCGCCGCGACCGATCTGGGGCTCGGTTCCTGCTGGGTGGGGACTTTCAACGACGAAAAAATCCGCCGCGCCGTCAGGGCACCGAAAGGACTCAAGCCGGTGGCAATCCTGACGATCGGCAAAGCCGCCGAAGAACCCGCGAGGCCATCCCGCCGAAGGATGGACGAACTGATGGTCCGCGATCGATTTGACTAGAGGCCATTCGCCCTTCCTCTGCCCAGGATCCCGCAAGATTCCAAGATGAAGTCTTTGATGCCGCTTCCATTCTGTTTGATCTGAGTCAACCCCTACAACTCAAACAATCGTTTACTGTTCAGAACGTCGTCTAAGCAACGTGGTGCCATCATGATCGCACCAAGCCTCATCGAGGATGCGCGTAATCACAGTGCGAGTACACCCGGTCATCGCCACGAGATTCGCATCCCGCCGCTGGGGCTTGCCGGAACGCCGGTGCTTCCGGCCGACGCGTACGGCCTGGTGGTATTCGTGCACGGAAGTGGTTCGAGCAGACTCAGTCCACGCAATACGAACGTCGCCACTGCGCTGAACAATCGCGGCATCGCCACCTTGTTGTTCGATCTCCTGACATCGGCGGAGGAGGCAGATCGAGCCAATGTGTTCGATATTCCGCTGCTGGCGAAACGGCTCCTCGAGACCATCAGATGGTTGAGCCAGCAGCCGGACCTAGCTCATTATCAACTCGGCCTCTTCGGCGCCAGCACCGGCGCCGCAGCGGCGCTGTTGGCCGCCGCCGAACTACCGCATCGCTTTTCTGCTGTGGTTTCACGTGCCGGGCGTCCGGACCTTGCCGGCAATGCGATATGCAAGGTTCGTGTGCCGACGCTCTTGATCGTTGGCAGCGCCGATTACAGCGTCATTGAACTCAACAAGCAAGCTCTGGATCGACTGGCCGGAACGAAATCGCTCGAGATCGTACCGGGTGCGACCCTTCTTTTCTCGGAGCCCGGGACGCTGGATGCGGTTATCGAGTTCGCAGCGCAATGGTTTGGGCGCCATTTCAAGCCTGACGGTCATTTGCTGGGGATCGATAGAGGAAGCTGAACAGAGGATCTCTATGCCATTCAAGGATCGATCCGAAGCGGGACGCAGGCTGGCGTCAAGGCTGTTCGGGTACAGAGACCAGCAGCCCGCTGTTCTCGCCTTACCGCGAGGTGGCGTGCCGGTGGCGGCCGAGGTCGCCGCAGCCCTCAACGCGCCGCTCGATCTCATCCTCGTGCGCAAGATCGGCGTGCCTTTTCAGCCCGAATTGGCCATGGGTGCGATTGTGGACGGAAAGGTGCCTGTCATTGTCCGCAACGAAGATATCATTGCGTCGGCGGAAATTGGCGACAAGGAATTCAAAGCGATCTGCGAGAAGAAGTTGGCCGAGATCGAACGGCGGCGGATCCGATACCTGGGTAACCGGGAACGGGTCGATATTGCCGGGCGAACGGCCATCGTGGTCGATGACGGCGTAGCGACAGGAGCGACCACGAGGGCGGCGGTGCGCGCTGCGCGGATGCGAAATCCGAAGCGTTTGATTCTCGCGGTGCCGGTTGCACCTCCCAATGTCATAAGGGATCTTCGGGAGGATGCGGACGAGGTCGTCTGCCTTGAAACCCACGGGTTCTTCGGCGCGATCGGCGCATATTATCTGGAGTTCCGGCAGGTCTCGGATGATGAGGTCATCAGGCTGCTTGACCGATTTCCAGTCCGGCAGCCCAAGTAGTATTCGTTGTCCTTTCCGCGTCATCGCTTCCAGGAATACGAGATTCAAGAACGCGCTGCGCACAGCGGATCATCTCACGACATTGGTGGATCTTCTGCTGCAATTCCGTCAACGACACCGGCAGCCTGCGGTCATGACTCTCTTTGGCGAGGAGTTCATCGCCTGGAATTACCCTGAACTGGCCGACCGCGCGACGAATATCGCCCGCAAGCTGGTGTCGGCAGGGGTCGGCCATGAAGACCCGATCGCGATCCTCGCGCCAAACAGCGCGGAACGGATCGCGGCATATTTCGGCATCGTGGCGGCGGGCGCAACGGCGGTGCCGCTGGATTCCCACCTTTCGCCGAGGTCACAGAGTTTTTCGCGGCCGTCCTCGCTGGCCGCGGTGAAGAAATCTTCCACGGCTGTGACCAGGTTGCTCAACTTATCAGCCAGATCGTCATAGGCTCGTTCGGGGAATTTGGCGCGGGGAGCAATTTGTCGCCTCCTTTGTCTCTCCGAGTTTGATAGATATGCCCAATACAGCGATGATGTCTTTGACCCAGATCAAGGCAAATCTCTCGCACTCAACTTCTTGCCGTTAGGCTTTGCCTTGATATGTACACCTTTCCAAGAGGCACGCTTGCTGGATCCACTGATGCAAGCTGAACCGGGACAAGCGTCGGGTCCTTGGCCGTACAGATGATGTGGATCAAGGACGGCTGCATCATTAATGATAGCTTTCCATTCCCTGTGTAGGGCAGCGCGCTGTAACGGCCGCATCTAGCTGTAGCCAACGTGTTGAGATCTGAAATCCAAAGGTGCTCACATGGCTGATG
>CBHCMH010000186.1:0-4753 GCA_965974445.1 uncultured Rhizorhapis sp. | reverse complement strand
GCCGTCTGCGCGCAATATTCAAGGAACACGCTTGCCGCATTGGGCCAGGCGAAGGCGCGGGCGTGCCCCATGCGGCGGCCGACATCGGCGATGATGTCCCAGTCGGCACGGGCCTCCCCCGGCGCATCGAAGAAACGGCGCTGGCGGCTAATCATCCGTTCGGAATTGGTGACGGTGCCGTCCTTCTCCGCCCAGGCAAGCGCGGGCAGATGGATATGGGCATAGGCGCCGGTGTCGGTGCTGGCCATCACGTCGGAAACGACGACCAGCGGGCATTTCTCCAGCGCCTCGCGCACAAAGCCCGCGTCAGGCATGGAAACCGCCGGATTGGTCGCCATGATCCAGATCGCCTTGATCCGTCCGTCATGCACCGCGCGGAACATATCGACAGCCTTCATACCCGGCCCCTGCACCATCGTCGGACTGTCCCAGAAGCGCTGGCAGCGGTCGCGTTCCTCCGCCGAAAAACCCATATGGACCGCCAGCATCGAGGCGAGGCCGCCGACCTCTCGCCCGCCCATCGCGTTGGGCTGTCCGGTGATCGAGAAGGGACCCATGCCCGCCTTGCCGATCCGCCCCGTCGCCAGATGCAGGTTGACGATGGCATTGCCCTTGTCGGTGCCGCACACCGACTGGTTCGCGCCCTGGCTGAACAGCGTAACGGTGCGGGGATGAGCGGCGAAGAGTTCGATGAACTGTGCAAGGGCTTCCGGGGAGACGCCGGATTGTTCGGCGACATTGGCCGCGCCAATCTGTTCCCAGAACCCCTCGGGCACATCGACATGGGCGGCGAGATAGTCCTCGTCCACAAGCCCCCGGTCACGCATCGCCGCCAGCAGGCCGTTGAACAGCGCGATGTCTCCGTCGGGCCGGATCGCCAGGTGCAGGTCAGCGCCCTCGGCGGTTTCGGTGCGGCGCGGATCGACCACCACCAGCTTCGTGCCGCGCGCGGCTCGCGCCGCTTCGATCCGCTGCCAGACGATGGGGTGGCACCAGGCGGTGTTGGAGCCGACCAGGACGATAAGGTCAGCGGCCTCCAGATCCTCATAATTGCACGGCACCACATCCTCGCCAAAGGCGCGGTTGTGCGCGGCCACCGCGCTCGCCATGCACAGGCGGCTATTGGTGTCGATATTGGATGAGCCGATGAAACCCTTCATCAGCTTGTTGGCGACATAATAGTCTTCGGTCAGCAACTGGCCCGAAACATAAAAGGCGACGCTGTCGGGGCCATGTTCGGCGATGGTATCGGCAAAGCCCTTCGCCACGGCATCAAGCGCGGCGTCCCAGCTTGCCTCCTCCCCGTACATTTTCGGGGTGAGCAGACGCCCGCCCAGCCCGACCGTCTCGCCCAGATGCGTCCCCTTGGAGCAGAGCCGCCCGCCATTGGCCGGATGCGCGGCATCCCCCTTGATCTCGACGCTGCGCGCGCCCGTGACGGTCGCGGACACCCCGCAACCCACGCCGCAATAAGGGCAAGTGGTGCGGGTGGTGGTCATTGGCCCCTCTCCGCCGGCGGAGGGGCCGTCCTATTCACGATTGCACGCGGAGACGCGGAGGCGCGGAGATGCTTCACCTGCGGCGGAGCCGCCTTGCTCCAGACCCGTCGATATTCGCCGACAGGGACAAAAAGGGCACCTTCGGCGCGGTCCATCTTCTCCGCGCCTCCGCGTCTCCGCGTGAACCAACTTGACTCGGCCTGCTCACCGGCAAGGAACACCGGCAATCGGCCCTCCCTCAGGCAAGGCGGAGAACAGGCCCCCGCCCTCACGCCGCCTGCCCCAGTGCTTCCTTGCGGCCGATCAATATGCGGCCGCCGTCGATCTTGACCGGGATCACCGGCACGCAGCCCTCATCCTCGCCCAGCGCATGCCCGTCGAGCAGCGAGATGCGCCAATTGTGCAGCGGGCAGGTGACGGTCGTGTCATGGACTATGCCCTGACTGAGCGGCCCCTGCTTGTGCGGGCATTTATTGACCAGTGCGTAGACGTCGCCATTGGCGGTACGGAAGATCGCGATCTCCTCGCCTCCCTGTACCGGCAATGTGCGTGCGCCCAGCGCGGGCAGCTGGTCGACAGGGCCGACATCAAGCCATTCTGCTTCGTACATCAGGCGGCTCCTACAACGGCAAAGGGACGGATTTCGGCGATATGCTGGTGCAGATGCGACTCCGCGCCAGCCGCCCGCTCGGCCCAGGGATCCTTCTGCAGGAAGCTCTGGGCATAGTGGAAGCGCGCGGTCAGCGCCTCGCGCCCGACCTCGTCCTCGACGATCCGCTGCTTGACATAATCGAGCCCGACCCGCTCCACCCATGGGGCGGTGCGATCCAGATAGCGGGCCTCCTCGCGATACAGCTGGATGAAGGCCGCGCAATAATCGAGCGCCTGCTGCTCGGTCTCCACCTTGCAGAGCAGGTCCGTACCGCGCAGGTGGATGCCGCCATTGCCGCCGATATGCAGCTCATAGCCCGAATCGACGCAGATCACGCCAAAGTCCTTGATCGTCGCTTCCGCGCAGTTGCGCGGGCACCCAGAGACCGCGATCTTGAACTTGTGCGGCATCCAGCTGCCCCAGGTCATCCGTTCCATCTGAATGCCAAGCCCGGTCGAATCCTGCGTGCCGAAGCGGCACCATTCGCTCCCCACGCAGGTCTTCACCGTGCGCAGCGCCTTGCCATAGGCATGGCCGGAAACCATGCCCGCGGCATTAAGGTCGGCCCAGATCGCAGGCAGGTCTTCCTTCTTGATGCCGAACAGGTCGAGCCGCTGCCCGCCCGTTACCTTCACCATCTTGGCGTCATATTTCTCCGCCGCGTCGGCAATCGCGCGCAGCTCGGCGGGTGTGGTGACGCCGCCCCACATGCGCGGGACCACCGAATAGGTGCCGTCCTTCTGGATATTGGCGTGCATGCGTTCGTTGACAAAGCGGCTCTGCGGGTCTTCCTGATGCTCGCCTGGCCAGGCGCAGAGCAGATAATAGTTGAGCGCCGGGCGGCAGGAGGAGCAGCCATCAGGCGTGCTCCACGACAGCGCCTGCATCACTGCCGGGATTTCCTTCAGCTCCTTCTCCAGGATCGCCGCGCGGACATCCTCATGGGTGAAGCTGGTGCATTTGCACATCGGCTTGTTGTCGCGCTCGCCCGCATAATCGTCGCCCATGGCAAGCGCGAGCAGGTTTTCGACCAGGCCGGTGCAGCTGCCGCAGCTTGCCGAGGCCTTGCAGCCTGAGCGCACCGCGTCGAGCGTATGCGCCCCACCCTCGATGCAGGCCATGACCTGCCCCTTGGAAACGCCGTTGCAGCCGCAGATCTCCGCGTCAGCGGAAAGCGCCGCAACGGCGTCAATAGGGTTTGCCGAGGCACCCCCGCCCGAAGCGAATGCCTGGCCAAAGATCAGCGCGTCGCGGATCTCCGAGACATCCTCGCCCTTCTTCAGCAGGTCGAAATACCAGTTGCCGTCAGCGGTATCGCCATAGAGCACCGCGCCCACCAGCCGGTCCTCCTTCACGATCACCCGCTTGTAGACCCCGCGCGTGGCGTCGCGCAGGACAATGTCCTCGCAACCCTCGCCACCCGAGAAATCGCCCGCCGAGAACACGTCGATGCCCGACACTTTGAGCTTGGTCGAGGTAACGGAGCCCTTGTAGCCAGTCGGCCCCGTCGTCAGCCCATCGGCCAGCGCCCGGCACATTTCCCAGAGCGGCGCGACCAGACCATAGACTTGGCCGTCATGCTCGACGCATTCGCCCACCGCCAATATGTCGGGGTCCGACGTCACCATATGATCATCGACGTGAATGCCGCGTCCCACGGCAAGCCCCGCATCCTTCGCCAGCTGCGTACTCGGGCGGATGCCGACGGCCATCACCACGATGTCAGCCGGAATCTCGCGCCCGTCCTTCAGGCGGACACCCTCGACCTTGCCTTGCCCAAAAATCTCCTGCGTATTGGCTTCGGTCAGGATCGTCTGGCCCCGCCCTTCGAGCGCGGTCTTCAACAGCCAACCCGCCGCCTCGTCCAGCTGCCGCTCCATCAGCGTCGGCATCAGGTGGATGACCGTCACCTTCATGCCCCGCAGCGAAAGGCCGTGCGCGGCTTCAAGACCCAGCAGCCCGCCGCCGATCACTACAGCGTCACCACCATTTTCGGCCGCGGCCAGCATCTTGTCGACATCGTCCAGATCGCGGAACGTCACCACGCCGGGCAGATCCTTGCCCGGAACCGGGATGATGAAGGGGTCGGACCCGGTACCGATCAGCAGCTTGTCATAGCCCATGGTGCGACCCGAACGGGCCATGACGCACTTTTTCTCCCGGTCGATCGCCACCACCGGATCGCCCGCAACCAGATCAATGCCGTTGTCCGCATACCAGGCTTCGTCATTGATGATGATCTCATCAAAGCTCTTCTCGCCCGCCAGCACCGGCGACAGCATGATCCGGTTGTAGTTGACCCGGGGCTCCGCTCCGAAAATCGTGATCCGGTAACGGCCCGTATCGCGGGCAAGGATCTCCTCCACCGCCCGGCAACCGGCCATCCCGTTGCCGATCACAACCAGATGCGGGCGGGTATCATTGCTGTCAGACATATTCTTTCCCTCTGGGGCCGTAACTTTTGAGTGGATCATCTCAACACCTTAAATCCGTACATTCTGGATGGCCGCGCCCCAGGTCGTGCGCCACCGGGTCTTGACCGAGGTCAGGCCGAGGAGCGCAACGACCGCAAGGCCGGCGAAGATCAGGAAACCAAGCTGCG
>CBHCMH010000185.1:0-4792 GCA_965974445.1 uncultured Rhizorhapis sp. | reverse complement strand
AGAGGGGGCTTTCCAATGGGTATGATAGGCCCATCCAAACTGTGACCATTCCGGCCGCTTCGATCATCGCGCTACTCCGTCCTGGAACAGGTCGAACTTGCCCCTATGCGGCTTTCCGTCCCGATTGCGCTGCGTCTCGCAATATCTGGGCCATCAGACGAAATTCCTCGCCGCGCGGGCTGTTCTTGCGCCAGACCAGCGCCACATCGCGATAGGCATGCTCCGCTTTCAGCGGCCGGGCGGCGATGTCGGTGTTCAGCAATATGCCGTTCTGGATCGCCATTTCCGGCAATATCGTGACGCCCAGCCCATTATCGACCATCTGCACCAGCGTGTGCAGCGAGGTGCCCATCATCGTCGCCTCCGCGCGCAGCTCCGGGCGGTTGCACGCCGCCAGGGCGTGATCCTTCAGGCAGTGGCCATCCTCCAGCAGCAGCAGCCGCGTTTCGTCGATCGCCTCTGGCAGGATGAAGGGTGGGGGATTGTGAGGGTCATCCTTCGGGAACGCCACGAACAGGCGGTCCTTGAACAGCAACTCGCTTTCGATGTCCCCGCACGGGAATGGCAGGGCCAGGAGGACGCAATCGACAGTGCCGTGGCGCAGGGACTCGATTGCGGCGTGGCTCGTTTCTTCGCGCAAGTACAGCTTCAGCTCAGGTTTTTCCTTGCGCACCCTGGGCAGCAATCGCGGCAGCAGAAAGGGCGCGATCGTGGGAATGACGCTCATCCGAAGCTCACCGGCCAGCGGCTTTCCGGCGGCCTGCGCCATTTCGGCGAGTTCCTCGGCCTCCCGCAGGATGCGGTGCGCCTTTTCCACGATCCGGTCGCCAAAGGCCGTGAACCGCACCACGCGGCGCGTGCGTTCGACCAGCATGATGCCGATCAGCGATTCAAGCTCCCGGATCCCCGCCGACAAGGTGGACTGGGTGACGAAACACGCCTCGGCCGCTTTGCCAAAATGCCCGTGCTCCTTGAGCGCGGCGAGATATTGCAGTTGCTTGAGCGTCGGCATGTAGCTCGACATTTATCGCCCTCCTCGATTGATGGGCGCGATATAATCGTTTTACCCGATAAATCCAAGGATGGAAGCCAGGCCGAACAAGGATACGGCGGTCAGGATGATGCCTACGGCCAGCAGCAGAGTCCTCGGCGCAACATGCTTGGCCAGCCTTGCCCCGAACGGCGCTGCAATGACGCCGCCGATCAACAGGCCGACAGTGGCGTGCGTAAACGTCTCCGCGCCCAGGGACAGGAAGAAGGTCGCACTGATGCTCAGCGTCAGGAAGAACTCCACGGCATTGACGGTGCCGATGGTGATGCGCGGATTGGCGCCCTGAATCAGCAGGTTGGACGTAACGATCGGTCCCCAGCCGCCGCCGCCCGAGGCGTCCAGAAAGCCGCCGACAAGCCCCAGCGGCTCCACCAGCTTGGGCCGCTTGTGATGCGGCGGAAAGAAGACTCCGCGCCAGATCAGCCACAGTCCGATCGCGATCAGATAAGCAAGGATGAACGGCTTGACCACGGATCCATCGATATTGGACAGCAGATAGGCGCCGCTGACGCCACCGATCAGGCCAGGCACCAGCAGCCGGAAGAACATTTGCCAGTCGATGTTGCGGTGAAGGACATGGCTGATGCCGGAAACGCCGGTGGTGAAAGCTTCCACCGTATGAACACCCGCCGACGCGGCGGCGGGCGGAACACCCAGGGTCAGCAGCAAGGTGTTGGAAATCACACCAAAGGCCATCCCCAGCGCGCCATCCACCATCTGCGCGGCAAAGCCGACGGCCATGAACGGCAGGATCGCCAGGAGAAATTCCGGCAGCGACTCGAGCATTGTCTTCCCCTTTGGTAGAGATACACCGGCCTTTTGTGCCACCTCTCGAGTGCGGCCAAGAAAGTTTCTCTTTGCCATATCTAAGCATATGATGCGCTGCATCTGGAAAAATCCGGCCGCTTGGCTTACCTTGGCCCGATACTCCGATTGAAAGGGGAGCGCCAATGGTGCTCAGGCTTGTTGATTATCTGGACTCGATCAAGCTGCGCGATCCCGCGCCGCGGTCCCGCTGGGAGATTCTGCTCTACCCCGGCGTATTGGCGCTTGGCCTGCATCGCGTGGCCCATACGCTGTTCCGTCTGCGCCTGTACTTCCTTGCCCGCGCGGTCAATCATTTCTCCCGTTTTCTGACGGCGATCGATATTCATCCCGGCGCGAAGATCGGCCGGCGTTTCTTCATCGATCATGGCTTCACGGTGATCGGGGAAACGGCGGAGATTGGCGACGACGTCACCATCTACCAGTGCGTGACCCTGGGCGGCACCGACCCAGCGAACGGCATTGCGGGAAAGCGGCACCCGACCATCAGCGATGGCGCCATCATCGGATCGGGCGCGCAAGTGCTTGGGCCGATCACCGTGGGTCCGCGCGCGCGCGTAGGGGCGAATGCGGTCGTGACCAGGGACGTGCCCGAAGGTGCGGTCATGGTCGGCATCCCGGCGCGTCAGACATTGGTCGATGCGGACGCCTATCAGCGGTCCTTCGTGCCATATGGGACGCCCTGCTCGGAGGTGTTCGACCCCGCGACGCAAAAGCTGGAACTCATGCAGTGCGAGCTTGAACAGATGCGCAAGCGCGTCGCCGAGCTGATGGAGGAACGGGACCGCAGGGAAGCGGAACGAGCGAGGCGGGGAGGACTACCGGAGCGTGACAGCGCCTGATGTATAACGTCACCCCGTTCCCCATGCCAGGCGGCGGGGCGGTGCAGACCGGTTTCGACCGGCTGGAACTGATGCGGATCATGGACCTGTACGGACGCATGGTGGCGGCGGGCCACTGGCGCGACTATGCGATCGACCTTGGCCGGGAGGCCGCGATTTTCTCTGCCTTTCGCCGCGCGACCGAGCGGCCGGAATATCGCATCGAAAAGCGCCCCGCCCTTCGTCAGCGCCAGGGCATGTGGGCCCTGATCGGGGAGGCCGGTATCATCCTGAGGCGCGGCCATGAACTGGTGAGCGTGCTTGCGCCCGTCGAGCGTCGGCTGCTGAAGCTGGTGGGCGAATAAGGACGCCGCCGCAGGGCTCCTGCCTATAGCAGCGTGCGCTTAATCTGAACCACATCCGTTCGTCCCGAGCGCAGTCGAGGGACGTCCGAGGTGACGCAGCGTGTCTCGACTTGGCGTAGGCAAGTTTATCCTGAGCGCCTGCCTCGGCAGGCAGTCGAAGGGCCCGACACGAACGGAGACTGATTCTGATTTTCTGCGGTCCGCCCTAATAAAATTGCCAGCTCGCTACCATGAGGGCGATCAGTACAGCACCGGCAATCCAGATCCCGGCGATCAGCGCGGCGCCCATATAGCAGACGGGACGGCGGGTTTCCGCCTCCGCCATCGCGCGATATTCCGCCCAGAGCGGCCGGGGAATCATGCGGGTGAACAGCCAGATCCCGATGGGCAGGATGATGAGGTCGTCGAGCAGGCCAAGGACAGGCACGAAATCGGGGATGAGGTCGATGGGCGATAGCGCATAGGCCGCGACCAGCGCACCGAAGATGCGCAGCATCACCGGCGTCCGCGTGTCGCGCACCGCCAGCCATATGGCATGCGCATCGACCCGCAGTTCATGGACAAATCGCTTGAGGCCGCCGCCTTTGGGTTTACCTTCCATGGTTTCTTCCTTTAAGGCCCGTTGCACCATGATTGAAATTCTTTCTGCAAAAGTCGAACGCTGGAACGTCGATGGCTCGTTCATCATCAGCCGGGGGGCTAAGACCGACGTCGATGTCGTCGTCTGCGAAGTCACCGACGGCACCCATGTCGGGCGGGGCGAGGGGACGCCCATATATTATGAGGGCGAGACGGCGGAACTTTGCGCCGAATCCATCCTCATGCGCGGAAAGCAGCGGCGCAAGATAACGCGTGAGGACCTGCTGGACAGCATGATGGAGGGCGCGGCGCGCAACGCGCTGGATTGCGCGCTGTGGGACCTGGAGGCGAAGCAGGCCGGAAAGCCGGTCTGGCAGCTCGCCGGCCTGCCGCAGCCCAAGCCGCTGGTCACAGCCTTCACGATCAGTCTGGCCGATCCGGCCAAAATGGAGGCGGACGCACGCGAGGCGGCGCGAACCTACAAGCTGCTCAAGTGCAAGCTCACCGGCGAAGGCGACCGTGACCGCGTCGCCGCCGTGCGCAAGGGCGCGCCGGACGCGCGGCTGATCGTCGATGCCAATGAAAGCTGGGACGAGCTTGACATCGAGGCGGAGGCCCATGCGCTGGCGGCCTTTGGCGTGGAGCTGATCGAGCAGCCGGTGTCGGCGGGCGAGGAGGATTTGTTGATCGGCCTCAAGTCGCCTATTCCCTTTTGTGCTGACGAAAGCTGTCACACCCACGAGGATCTGGATCGGCTTGAGGGTTATCAGGCGGTCAATATCAAGCTCGACAAGGCCGGGGGTCTCACGGAAGCGATGCTGCTCGCCGAGAAGGCGCGCCTGCGCGGGCTGGACGTGATGATGGGCTGTATGCTGGGTACGTCGCTCAGCATCGCGCCGGCTTTTCTGCTGGGCCAGAAGGCGAAGTGGGTAGACCTGGACGGTGCGCTGCTGCTCGCCAAGGATCGCAAGGGCGGACTGAGGCAGGAAGCAGGGATGCTGATGCCCGGCACCCTGTGGGGCGAGGGTTGATCGCCGGGTGACGTCGTATACGGGGCGGCGTTGTCCATGACTCATGTTGGGTCGAAGCTGCCGTTAAGAAAAAGTAACCGTCGCCCCTGCGCAGGCAGGGGCCCAGCTGCCTTTTTCTTG
>CBHCMH010000184.1:0-4838 GCA_965974445.1 uncultured Rhizorhapis sp. | reverse complement strand
AATCGCGCGGGCCTGTGGCCCGCTCACCCTCTTCCAACTCCGCCTAAGCCCGGCTGCGCCGGGCCAAGGCTGCGTATCCTTCTCCCATCAAGGGAGAAGGTTCAATAGCCCTGCTCCATATATGTACCCTTCACGGCAGCAGCAGCGACGCGTCCCCATAGCTGTAGAACCGGTACTCCTCGGTGATGGCCCGCGCATAGGCCTCCAGCATCCGCTCCCGCCCCATCAGCGCGCTCACCAGCATGAACAATGTGGACCGCGGCAGATGGAAATTGGTCATCAGCCCGTCGGCCGCGCGAAACCGGTAACCCGGCGTAATGAAGATGCGGGTATCCCCTTCAAAAGCCCCGATTTTTCTATCGTCCCCGGCGGCGCTTTCCAGCAGACGGAGGCTGGTGGTTCCGACCGGAATGATGCGCCCGCCCCGCGCCCGCACGGCGTTCAGCCGATCCGCCGCCGCAGGGTCGATCCGGCCCCACTCGGCATGCATCTGGTGGTCGCTCGTTTCCTCCGCCTTGACCGGCAGGAAAGTCCCCGCCCCCACATGCAGCGTCAGCGTTTCGTTAAGCACCCCTGCGGCGTTCAGCCGGGCCATCAGCTCCGGCGTGAAATGCAGCGCAGCCGTCGGCGCGGCGACCGCGCCCTGCTCGCGCGCGAACATGGTCTGATAATCCTCACGGTCGCGCAGGTCCGTCGGCCGCTTGCTGGCGATATAGGGCGGCAAGGGCATGGTCCCGGCCCGTTCCAGCAACAGTTCCACAGGCTCCTCGCCCTCGAAATGCAACGTCACCGCACCGTCTTGGGTCCGCTCGCCAGCCAGGGCGCTAACCCCCGCGCCGAAATCGATCCGGTCGCCCGTCCGCACCCGCTTCGCATTGCGGATGAAGGCCTGCCATTCGCGCAGCCCCGTCCGCTTGTGCAGCGTCGCGCCGACCCGCGCATCGCCCCGGCGTCCCTCCAGCTGCGCCGGTATGACCTTGGTATCGTTGAACACCAGGCAATCACCGGGCCGGATGATCCGGGGCAGATCGAACACATGCCGGTCGGCCATGCCGTCGGGCCCCACCACCAGTATCCGCGCACTGTCGCGCGGACTGGCGGGACGCAGCGCGATGCGTTCCGGCGGCAGGTGGAAATCAAACAGATCGACGCGCAAGGGATGCTATCTCCGCCTTGCCTCCGCCGTCATGCTGAACTTGTTTCAGCATCCATAAGGAGGAACGAAAGAGGCTCGACACCTAAGCCTATGGACCCTGAAACAAGTTCAGGGTGACAATATTCAAGGAGCATTCATCCGCAGGAGATCAGTTCTTCAACGGCGCATTCAGCTCATCGGCCGTCATCGCCCTGATCGTCGAAGGCGCAGGCAACGGCGCGGGCGGCGCCTTCCCGTCCGCCTCGACCGAAGCCTGAACGATCCGCGCCGGATTGGCGGGCGGCTCGCCACGGGGGATGGCCTCGACATATTCCATGCCGCCGATCACCCGGCCAAAGGCGGTATATTTCCGGTCGAGCGAAAAGCGGGGCAGCAGCATGATGAAAAACTGGCTGTTCGCGCTGTCGGAAGAGGAAGCCCGCGCCATGGACACTGTCCCCCGCAAATGCGGATAGGCGTTGAATTCAGCCTTCAGGTCGGGAAGCTCCGATCCGCCCTGCCCCGTGCCGGTCGGGTCGCCCGTCTGCGCCATGAAGCCTTCGATGACCCGGTGAAAGATCACCCCGTTATAAAAGCCCTGCCGCGCCAGCGTCTTCACCCGCTCGGTATGGCTGGGCGCAAGGTCGGGGCGAAGCTGGATGCGCACGCGCCCGCCGGTGGACAGGTCGAGGACAAGCACATTTTCCGGGTCCACCGGCACATTGGCCGCCGGGGTTGCCAGCGGAGCAGGCGGGGCCGCGGGCTCCTGCGCCGCCGCAAGGGACGGGGCAAGCAGGAATGGCAGGCAGAGAAGGAAGGCTTTGAACGGCATGTGGAAACTCTCTCCCAAGGAAACAGGCGCCGGAATAGCGGGGTATCTATCAAGCCGCAAATGAACGGATCATGACCCCTTGGTCTTGTTCCGGACGATGCGCTGGACCACTTCATCCCGGACTGAGGCGGTCACGAATTTGGAAATATCCCCGCCAAAGATCGCGATTTCCTTGACCAGGCGCGATGCGATCGGCTGCAGCGAGACGTCGGCCATCAGGAACACCGTCTCGATCCGGCTGTTCAATTGCTGGTTCATGCCCGCCATCTGATATTCATATTCAAAGTCGGCCACGGCGCGCAGGCCGCGAATGATCATGCTGGCGCCTTCCCGCTCGGCAAAGTCCATCAGCAGCGAATTGAACGCGACGACATGAATTTCCGAATCGACCTCCGCGCATTCCCGCCGTACCATCGCCATCCGCTCTTCGACGCCGAACATCGGCGACTTGGAGGGATTGTCGGTGACGCCGATGACCAACCGGTCGACCAGCTTCGCCCCACGCCGGATGATGTCCATATGACCCAGGGTGATGGGATCGAACGTTCCGGGATAAACCCCCACCCGCAGCTTCGGTTCAGTCATGTCAGCGGTCCCTCTCCACGATATAATCGGCAATGGCGCGCAGCAGGTCGGCCTCCGGACCATAGATATGCAGATGGTCCTTGGCCTGGCTCACCAACATATTCGCCTGCTCCCGCGCCCGTTCCACGCCCAGCAGGGACAGGAAGGTCTGCTTCCCGGCCTCGGCATCCTTTTGCAGCGCCTTGCCCGCCGTCGCCTCATCGCCCTCTGCATCGAGCAGGTCGTCGGCGATCTGGAAGGCAAGGCCGATATTGCGGGCATAGCCGCGCAGCCCCGTGCGCCCTTCCGGCGGCACCCGCGCCATGATCGCGCCCGCCTCCAGGCAGAAGGAGATGAGCGCGCCGGTCTTCAATTGCTGAAGCCGCGTGACCGTGGAAAGGTCGAAGCTGGCCTGTTCCGCCTCGATATCCATCATCTGCCCGCCAGCCATGCCAGAGGGACCGGCGGCGCGGGCCAGTTCGAGCATCAGGTCGGCGCGAATGAACGGGTCGTGATGCGTCTCTTCGCTTCCCAGCACCTCGAACGCCAGCGCATGGAGCGAATCCCCGGCCAGCACGGCGGTCGCCTCGTCGAACTGCCGGTGCACGGTGGGCTTTCCCCGGCGCAAATCGTCATCGTCCATGCAGGGAAGGTCATCGTGGATCAGCGAATAGACATGGATGCACTCGATCGCCACGCCGACGCGCAGCGCCGCGCGCCCGTCGATATTGAACAGGTCGCACGTCGCCTGCACCAGCAGCGGCCGCAACCGCTTGCCGCCGCCGATCGCCGCGTGCCGCATCGCTTCGTAAAGGCGCCTGCGCGGATCGGCGGGCACCGCCAGCAAATGATCGAATTGCGCGTCAATATCGCGCGAAATGCGCTCGATGGCCGGTTTCAGGCTCACGCCGGCGCTCAAAGCGTTAGTCCGCGCCAAAGGGTTCGGTGCCGGCGATGCCGCCATCGCTGCCCAGCGTGATCTTTTCGATCCGCGCCTGCGCATCGGCCAGCCGCTTCTGGCATTGCGCGCGCAGCTTGTCGCCCTCGGCATAGAGGGTGATCGACTGATCCAGCGGCACGTCGCCGCTTTCCAGTTGCTGCACAATAGCTTCCAGCCGCCGCAGCGCATCCTCGAAGGACAGGGATGAAAAGTCCGTTTCTTCCGCCATGATGCTGCAATGACGGGGCAGCCGCCCGGGGTCAAGAGCGTGCGGCGCGCCGCTGCCCGGAACACCGCCATTTTTTGCACGGAACATGAATTAACTATATCTTGTAACAATGTTTCATTGCCGGGAAACTTCCCGCGCCCGCCGATAATATTTTCCTCCCGGATCGCCGGAATTTCAGCCAAATACCCGGAAAAGGGATTGACGCGCGCACCCGTAATCGCAAAGACGGCGCGATATGAAACCCTACCTCCCCCTGATCGCCGCCGCCGCCGTCATGTCCCTGTCGGCTTGCGGCCAATCCCAACCCGAAGTCGTCGATAACAAGGCGCCTGACGCCATCGCCGAACAGGCGGCGCTGTCCGCTCCGGTGGAACTGCCGCCGGCGGTGAAGGACAGCCGCAGCTATCGGTGCAAGGACAACAGCATCATCTATGTCGACTTCATGTCCGACGACAAGTCGGCGAACCTGCGCACCGACAAGGCCGCGATGCCCACCGTGCTGAAGGCCGAAGCGCCCGGCGAGCCGTACAAGTTCGACGGCTATGAACTGGTCGGCAACGGCGCCGCCGTCACCGCCACCATCCCGGGCAAGGGCACGCAAGCCTGCAATGCCTGACCTTCACCTTTTAACCGACCAGAATGAAGGGCCGGGGACGAAAGTCTCCGGCCCTTCGGTTTAAGACCCCTGAATCCGAAAGTCGCCACACAGGAACGTCATGCTGAACTCGTTTCAACATCCATCCCACCTCCCGAAACAACGGCTTGTGGGGAGAAATGGACCCTGAAACGAGTTGGCGATTATCCCCTTGCGACAAGTAGGCAGGTCTGATATATAATCAGGCATGAGCAAAGCACCTACCCTTCGCCAGTTTCAGGAACGCTTCCCCACTGAGGAAAGCTGCCTCGATCACCTTATGCGCATTCGCTATGGCGACCGTCATGAGTGCGACAAGTGCGGACGTAGCGCCCATTTCTATCGGGTGAAGGCGCGGCGCTCCTATGCCTGCGAATATTGCGGCGCTCAGGTTTACCCGACCGCTGGAACGCCGTTCGAGCGCACCCGCACGTCGCTGCGCGATTGGTTCTATGTCATGTTTCTGTTCTGCGCATCGCGGAACGGGGTCGCGGCCAAGGAAGT
>CBHCMH010000183.1:0-4843 GCA_965974445.1 uncultured Rhizorhapis sp. | reverse complement strand
TCATAAGTCTTATCTGCCGTTCGCGATGGCGCGCCGAAGCAGCTCTTGCTCAAAGCGGACCTTTCCATGCTCAAGCCCAATGCGCGGCATCGCCCGCTGCTTCGAGTCCTCCAGTGTTTCAATCTTACGAATCAGTTTCGCTATTTGAGGACTCATTGGTCGCTCCTGCCGCCACCAACGCCCGCACATTCCATCGGCTTGCACATTGATGGATGCGAGTTGTCTCAGCCATCTACTATTCCGACTAGGCGCACCACGCTGGGGGCCGATTGGGGTGGACCTAGGCATGAGATACCACGCGGTCGTGGTGCGACCGGCTGGGAAAGCTCGAGCCTCCTAGCCCCGCAGGCGGACAACCGTCGTCCTGCGATCCAAACGAAGATCGACAGCACGGCGTCATCTTCCGGCCCGAACCAAGCTAGAGAGCGATCATTGCTCTTGCCAAAGGGCGAGGCGAATGGTCGACATAGAGCGCCATATCCGATGATGTCAGAAATGGCCCAGATTGCTGGACCCAGCCCCAATCGTCCTTTCGATGGAGCGCCGACGGTATGACGATCCGCAACCTCGACAGCCTGTTTAAGCCCAGGTCCATCGCAGTTATTGGCGCCAGCCCAAATCTGGGGACGGTTGGCTCAGTCGTCGTGAAGAATCTTCACACCGGCGGCTTCTCCGGCACGATCTATCTCGTGAACCCCAAGTATGCGTCCTTCGAGGGCCAGCCTGTCTATGCGGACGTCGCCGCCCTGCCGGGGGTCCCCGATCTGGCAGTGATCGCTACGCCCCCGGCAAGTGTGCCTGGCTTGATTTCGCAGCTAGGCAGACGCGGCACCAAGGGCGCGGTCGTCATTACGGCTGGATTTACCAGCGATAGCGGTTCCGCGCTGAAACAGGCGATGCTCGATGCCGCGCAACCCCACCTTCTCCGAATAGTTGGGCCCAACTGCCTCGGACTTCTTGTGCCGCCGCTCGGGCTGAACGCCAGTTTCGCCCATCTTCAACCACATCGCGGCGGGCTTGCCTTCATCGCGCAATCCGGCGCCATCCTCACCTCCGTCATTGATTGGGCGCGGCCACGCGGCATAGGTTTCTCGCGCATGGTGTCGCTAGGCGACATGGCCGATGTCGATTTCGGTGACATGCTGGACTATCTCTCGACCGATCCCGAGACAAGCGCAATCCTTCTCTATATCGAGATGGTTACCCATGCCCGCAAGTTCATGTCGGCGGCGCGTATCGCCGCGAGGACGAAACCAGTCGTTGTGATCAAGGCAGGACGCCATGCCGAGTCGGCGCGCGCTGTCGCCTCACATACGGGAGCGATGGCTGGGTCGGATCTGGTCTACGACGCCGCCTTCCGGCGCGCCGGCTTGCTCCGTGTGCTGGACCTTGAAGAGTTGTTCTCCGCAGTCGAAACGCTGGCTATGAGTGCTACGCCGCCAGGCGATCGGATCATGATCCTGACCAATGGCGGCGGTGCTGGCATTCTTGCTACTGACGCCCTGGTAGATGCTGGCGGCCAGCTCGCGGAGTTGTCCGCGAACACTCGCAAGCAACTTGATGAGGTCCTGCCGCCGACGTGGTCACACGCCAATCCCATCGACATTATCGGTGACGCGCCGCCAGCCCGGTACGCGGCAGCGATGACAGCGCTGCTGGCCGATCCGGGGAGTGATGCCATTCTTGTATTGAGTTGTCCGACCGCGATTTCGGCCGGCGCCGACGCTGCCCGCGCTGTCATTGATACGCTCAAGAATGGCCGCAGGCCGGTCTTCACCTGTTGGCTCGGCGGCGAAACCGCGAGCACAGCACGTCGTTTGTTCGCCGATGCTAGACTGCCGAGCTATGACACGCCGGAGCAGGCGGTGCGCGCTGTCATGCACATGGTGAACTACCGCCGAAACCAAGAGCAGCTGATGCAGACCCCGCCGTCCATCAGCCGAGAGCTCGGCTGCGATATTGCTAGAGCTCGCACCGTGATCGAGCATGTCCTCGCCGAAAAGCGAGACCTTCTGACACTACCCGAGTCAATGACTGTTCTTGCCGCCTATGGTGTGCCGGTCAATGAAGTGATGGTAGCAACGACACCAGGAGAAGCCGGCCACCTGGCCGCACGCATCGGCGGTCGCGTTGCAATGAAGATTCTTTCCCCGGATATCACGCACAAGTCAGATGTGGGCGGTGTGGCCCTCGACTTGGAGGGCCCCAGCGCTACGAAAGAGGCGGCGGTGGCAATGCTGGAGCGGGTTCACACTGTGCAACCGGCCGCCCACATTACCGGGTTTACCATTGAACCTATGGTCCAAGCAAAGAACGCATACGAGCTTATCATTGGGATAACCGAGGATGCGCAATTCGGTCCGGTCATTCTGTTCGGGCAAGGCGGCATCGCGACGGAAATCCTAGCAGATCGTGCAGTCGCCTTGCCTCCTCTCAATATGCCGCTGGCCCAGGAATTGATCAGTCGTACGAGAATCTGTGCTTTGTTAAGGGGGTTCCGCGACCGTCCGGCAGCATCCCTCGATGCGATCGCATCGACACTGCTCAAGGTTTCGCAGATCGCCATCGATCTGCCGGAGATCGTCGAGCTCGATATCAATCCTCTCCTGGCCGAGCCGAGTGGCGTGTTGGCACTAGATGCCCGAATCCGGGTGCAGCGGCCAGCTCGGCCTGGAAGTGCGCGTCTGGCTATTCGACCGTACCCACGCGAGCTTGAAGAGGTTGTGCAAGTCGGTGATCGCGAGTTGCTATTGCGACCGGTTCGACCGGAGGACGAGCCGCGCTTCCGCGATGCCTTTGCGAAGTTGTCATCGGACGCAATCCACCTCCGTTTCTTCGGCTTGATCCGCGAGTTGTCCCATACTATGGCCGCCCGCCTAACTCAGATCGATTATGAGCGGGAGATGGCGTTGGTTCTGACCGAGCGAAAGCCGGCGGGACTTGCCGATGTATTTGCGGTCGTCCGCCTGTTGACGGATCCTGATGGTGCCCGAGCGGAATTCGCGATTGTCGTACGCGATGATCTTGCCGGTAAGGGGCTTGGACGGCTTCTTATGCGGCGGATTATCGACTATGCGTCTGGCCGCGGAATTGGCGAGATCTTTGGTGATGTGCTGCAAGCCAACGCGCGCATGCTCGATCTGGCGAGACACCTTGGCTTTCGCATCGAGCCCACCGATCAAGATACCGAGATTGTGCGTGTCAGCCTTGAGCTCGATCGACCGACTTAGGTATGCAGCGATGACCCGCATGCTCTGATGCCCTTATCCAAGTAGGGCGTTCATAATCGTGAAGTAGACCAGAATCGTTAAGACATCCTGGATTATCGTCGCCACAGGCCCCGAGCCGAAGGCCGGATCGATTCGCATCTTGGACAACATCCACGGCAGCAGAAGGCCGAGAGAGCTTGCCAACGTTCCGGCCAGCAGGAGCGAAATTGCGACGCCAACAGCCAGCGCTAAGCTCCCGAAGACCGACCAGACGCCGAGCAGTGCGACGACTGCGATCACGGCGCCGATCATGCCGCCTGTTATGAATTCGAGAAACAAGATCTTCAAGAGCGGACCCCGGTGCACAGATAGTCCACGTATTGCGATCGCCTCTGTCTGAGTGCCGATTGCATCGGTCAGATACACAAGCGCTGGGATAAAGAATGCGATGGCTACGTTCGCTTGAAGGTCGCTCTCGAATTTCGCCATGATCGCCGTTGCCGCGGCACTCATCGCAAGCCCGACCAGCAGCCATGGAAGCCGCCGGGCTGCACGCCGTACCGGGGGGTCCTCAAGTGCGTGGCGGGAACCGGCTTGCTCCCGCAAGATGCCGACCAGGCGGTGCATATCCTCGCGATGTTCGTGCGCGAGCACCTCAAGCAACGTCAACGGTGGAATGACACCGATAGGCCTTCCGTCACTGGCAACAACCGGAAGTGCCGCTACCTTCGCCTTGGCGGCCATCAGGACTGCATGTTCCTGATCAATATCAGGCGCGATTCGTGGCCACCCGGGCCGCATGAGTTCCGCCACTCTGCTCTTGGCTGGAGCTTGCAATAGTTGGATCAGCTCTACGGCTCCGCGATAGCGTCGGTCCTGATCCGTCACGATCAAAAGATCGGACGTGGCGAACGAGCTGGAAGCCATGCGCTTGAGCGTGACTTGCACCTCCTCCGTTTCGATCGCAGTTGGGAAGGGCTCCGTGGCAAGGTGACCCGCCGTTTCGATACCATGCCGGTGCGGAGTCTTGGCCACGTGCGCTTATCCGACGGAGTCCTTATCTATCGTTTAGACGTCTGCGGTGCCCGCAGAACAAGGACCGAGCAGAAGGCATGCTGTGCGACATAGGCCGCATTCGGACCGATTAGATAGTCTTTCAACTCCGGTCGATGAGATGCCATGACGATCAAATCGGCTCGCCGCTCGTGTGCAGTGGTCAAGATTTCATGACCGATGCTGCCGAACCTGACCTCCTCGCCGATCGCCACATTGCTCTCCCGGTATGCCGAAACGATTTCGACCAGCTTGTCACGCGCGGCAGAGATCATCCGATCGACCTGAAATGAAACGCGCACGCCTTCGAACGCAGCCTTGAGGTCGCGAACGACCGTGATGACTGTTAGGGTGCCTGCGCTCGTCGCTGCCAGTTCAATCGCCTGTGGAAGCGCATGCTCCCAGCTGCTCCGATGCGCAACATCGATTGGGACCAGAATGGTTTTGAACATTTAGTCACTCTCCTCTAGGGAGGCACCGCCTCCCCACCTGCTGCGTAGTGTTCGCTTCCCGGCAACCTTTTTGCAGTAAGTCCTACCGCGCCAAGCGAAGGATGCGGTCATGCAATGCCTGATATTCGG
>CBHCMH010000182.1:0-4905 GCA_965974445.1 uncultured Rhizorhapis sp. | reverse complement strand
CAGGCCGTCGCCGGTCGAGGCACTGACGAAGAAGGTCTCCTTGAAATCAATGGCTTCGTTCAGCTTTTGCGCATGGACCAGCAGCTTTTCCTTGGCCGAAATATCGACCTTGTTGAGAATCAGCAGCTTGGGTTCCTTTCGCGCCTTGAGCGCCTCAAGGATGATCTCCACCTTGCGACCGAGGCCGGCCTTGGAATCGATCACCAGAGCGATCAAATCCGCGTCCTGCGTTCCGCCCCAGGCCGCCTGCACCATTGCCCGGTCGAGACGGCGGCGCGGTTCGAAAATGCCCGGCGTGTCGACCAGCATGATCTGGGCATCCCCCTCCAGCGCGACACCCAAGAGACGCGTGCGCGTGGTTTGCGCCTTGGGAGAGGTGATGGCGACCTTTTGCCCCACCAGTGCGTTGACCAGCGTGGATTTTCCCGCATTGGGCGCGCCTACAATGGCGACCAGGCCGCAGCGTTGGGATGTGGGCATTTGCATTGTTTTCGTTCCGTTTAAAAAATAGGGGCCTTCGACAGGCTCAGGCCGAACGGGGTGGGTGAAGTCACTCCAGTTCTTCCAGCATCTTTCGCGCCGCCGCGGTTTCCGCTTCTTGTTTCGAGCTACCCTCGGCCGAGGCTTCGCCGACGCCCTTGATCGATACCGTGACGATGAAGCGTGGGCTATGGGCCGGGCCGGATTTGTCGGTGAGGACATATTGGGGCGGCTTTCGGCGGTGGGCGGCGGCCCATTCCTGCAGCGCGGACTTGGGATGCCTGGGGGCAGGCTGCTGGCTGTCGACCCGGCCTGCCCAGGCCCGTTGCACGAAAGCCCGCGCCGCATTCATTCCGCCGTCGAGATAAAGTGCGCCTATGAGCGCTTCAAGCACATCGCCCAGCACATTGTCGCTGTCCACCGCGCCGTCATCGCGGGCCTGCTTGCCAAGGCGCATATGCGGGCCAAGGCCAAGGGCACGCGCAATGCCGGCGCAGGTTTCGCCAGCGACCAGGGCATTCAGCCGGCGCGAGAGATTGCCTTCGGGTTCTTCCGAAAAATGTTCGTATAGCCAGTCGGCCATGATGAGGCCGAGAACCCGGTCGCCCAGAAATTCCAGCCTTTCATAATTTTTGGGGCCGTGGCTGCCGTGAGTCAGCGCCTCTGTGAAAAGGTCCGGGTTGGCGGGGTCATGGCCCAGTTGGGTCCTGACCCAATCCAGGGCGTCGGGTCGGTTCAAAAGCCTTCCCCGATGCGGTTGAAGCGGGCGGCCGTGAACCAGGTCCAGGGCAGCAGCCAGTTGGCCGAGCCATCGGTCGAAAATACCGATATGAGCGCCTTCCCGACGAGGTTTTCCTCTGGAACAAAGCCAATCCCGGCGCCATCGGCGGCCGGGAAGCGGCTGTCGGCGCTGCGGTCGCGATTGTCCCCCATCAGGAACAAATGGCCCTCTGGAACGACGAAGACCTCGCTATTGTCGGCAATGCCGTTTTCCAGATCTAGGACATTATAGGTTCTTCCGCCCGGCAGCGTTTCCCGGAATTGTGGATAGCGGCAGATGGCGGTGCCGTCGGCGGCCCGGTCCTCGAATTTTGGGCGGTAGCAGGGGGAGGGCGCGTTTTCGCGCTCGGCGGATGCAATCATGTTCGGCGTGACCGGCAGCAGCAGATCGTCAACGCGGACCTTGGGAATGGCATCGCCGTTCAGGTACACCGTGCCATCCTTCACCTGTACCAGATCGCCGGGCAGGCCGATCACGCGCTTGATATAGTCCTGCCGCTGCGTCGGGGGCGCCTTGAACACCACCACGTCGCCTCGATCGGGCGTGTTGGGCATGATCCGTCCAGGGATCAATGGCAGGCTGAAGGGCAGGCTGTAGCGGGAATAGCCGTAGGGCCACTTCGAAACCAGCAGATAGTCGCCGATCAGCAGCCTTGGCTGCATCGATTCCGACGGGATGTTGAAGGGGGAAATGATGAAACTGCGGAGCACGAAGACGAAAAGGCCGAGCTTCACGAGGAAAAACAGGAAATCGCCTGTTTCCGACTTTTTCTTCATATATTTCGCCTCGCGCGCGGTGCCAGTCATCGTCAACGCTTTGCGTTGGAAGAGGCGAAGCGTCAAGGGCGCACCAACCATGCTTTTTCGCGGGCAATGGTCTATATCGCAGGTGAATCGGCGTGCAGGCTGAACTGACGAAAGGATTGATAATGGATCGTAAAGCCGCCTTGGCCGCCATCGCCGAGGAAACCGTACCGGAACTCAAGTCCCTGTTTGCGGAAAGCCCGGACCGGCTCCCGGAATTCACCCTGGCCAAGGCCGGCATTCGTTTCGATTGGTCGAAGACTCATCTGACGCCGGAGCTTGTGCAGAAATTCGGGGCGCTGGCTGAGGCGTCGGGTCTGGTTGAGGCGCGCGAGGCGCTGTTCCGGGGCGATGCGGTCAATGTCACCGAAGGGCGTGCGGCCGAGCATACGGCGGAACGGGGTGAGGGGAATCCGGATAGCGTTGCCCGCGCCAAGTCCCTGCACAGCCGCATGCGCGCGCTGATAGATGCGGTAGAGGCGGAGGCGTTCGGGCCGGTGCGGCATGTGCTGCACGTTGGTATCGGCGGTTCGGCGCTTGGCCCCGACGTTCTGATTGATGCGCTTGGCCGTCATGCCGACCGGTATGACGTGGCTGTGGTGTCGAACGTGGATGGAACGGCGCTGGAAGAGGCGATGGAACGCTTTGATCCAAGCGCTACCTTGCTTGTGATTGCCTCAAAGACATTCACCACCACCGAAACCATGCTGAACGCGCAGAGCGTTATCAGCTGGATGGTCGAGGAGGGCGTGGAGGATCCCTATGGGCGCGTGATCGCGCTGACCGCCGCGCCTGAACGCGCAATAGAATGGGGCGTCGATGAAACCCGCATTCTGCCGTTCAGCGAAAGCGTGGGCGGGCGCTATTCGCTTTGGTCGTCGATCGGATTTCCCGCCGCGATCGCGCTTGGCTGGGAAGCATTCGAGAATCTGCTGGAGGGGGCCGCCGCGATGGACCGGCACTTTCGCCTGGCCGAATTCCACAGGAATGCACCAGTTATGGCGGCCTTTGTGGATCAATATTATGCGCGCGTCATGAATTGCCAGACGCGCGCCGTCTTTGCCTATGACGAGCGGTTGCGGCTGCTGCCCTCCTACCTTCAGCAATTGGAGATGGAGAGCAATGGCAAGAGCGTGACCAAGGACGGACAGCCGGTGGATGGCCCTACCGCCGCCATAACCTGGGGCGGTGTTGGCACCGACGCCCAGCATGCGGTGTTTCAGTTGTTGCATCAGGGGACGCATGTCGTTCCGGTGGAATTCCTTGCCGCCATCGAACCGGGCCATTCCCTTGATCCGGCGCATCATCGCACGTTGCTGGTCAATTGTTTTGCCCAAGGCGCCGCCTTGATGCAGGGGCGGGATAATGCCGAAGATCCGGCACGGGCCTATCCAGGCAACCGGCCATCAACGACGCTGCTGCTCGATGACATAACGCCGGAGATACTTGGCGCCCTTATCGCTTTCTATGAGCACCGCACATTCGTGAATGCAGTGCTGATGGGCATAAATCCGTTCGATCAGTTCGGCGTGGAGTTGGGCAAGGAGATTGCCAAATCAATCGAACAGGACGGACCGAAGGGCTTTGACCCATCGACCATGGCGTTGATCAAGCTGGCGCTGGGGTGACGGGGAAGGGATTCCTGTGAGGGAAATCCAATCACCCTGATCGCCAATTCCAGTTTGTAACCGTGCTCAGCCCCGCCATATGACCTCCCGGCATCAGGAGTTTCAGAATGAACGCATATGACTATGACCTGTTCGTGATCGGCGCGGGTTCGGGCGGGGTTCGGGCGGCGCGGGTTTCGGCCGCACATGGCGCAAAGGTCGCCGTGGCGGAGGAGTACCGGGTTGGCGGTACCTGCGTCATTCGCGGTTGCGTGCCCAAGAAGCTGCTTGTCTATGGCGCGCATTTTGCCGAGGATTTGCAGGATGCCAGGCGCTTTGGCTGGGATGTTCCCGACTGCACGTTCAACTGGCCGGTGCTGCGCGACAATGTGCTTGCGGAGGTGGATCGGCTGAACGGGCTCTACACCCAAACGCTGGAAAACCACGCGGTAGAGATTATTCATGAGCGCGCGACCGTTGCTGGGCCGCATGAAGTGGTGCTGGCCAGCGGCAAGCGCGTCACCGCCAAATATATCCTCATCGCGGTCGGGGCCCGGCCGATGGTGCCCGACTGCGAGGGCGTGGAACATGGCATCACGTCAAACGAGGTGTTCCATCTGGAAACCCTGCCGAAGCGGGTGGTGATTGCGGGCGGCGGCTATATCGCCAATGAATTTGCCGGAATATTTCATGAATTCGGCAGCCAGGTAACGCTGGTCAATCGTTCAGATCAGATATTGCGGGGCTATGACGCGCAGATTCGCGATCGCCTTCTCCAGATCAGCATGATGAAAGGCATTACCTTCCGCTTCAACGCGCCCTTTGAGCGCGTGGTGAAGAAGGCGGACGGGACGTTGACCGTTTACATGGGTGGGCATGATCCTATCGACTGCGATGCCCTGCTGTTCGCCACGGGACGCAAGCCCAAGACCGAAGGGCTGCGCCTTGAGCATGCGGGCGTGGAGTTGGACGAACAGGGCGCAATCCGGGTGGATGAATATAGCAAGTCCAGCTGCGGGAGCATCTACGCGGTGGGAGACGTCACCAATCGGGTGCAGCTTACGCCCGTTGCGATCCGCGAAGGGCAGGCCTTTGCCGACACGGTGCTGCCGTTCGTCAGCAAGACGAACGTGATCATCCTCGCGAACCACGGCACCGTGAGCTACGGCGTCGATGTCGAACAAGCTTACTGGTGGACCGAAATCCTCGACGCCTATTGCCGCATGCTGATGCT
>CBHCMH010000181.1:0-4913 GCA_965974445.1 uncultured Rhizorhapis sp. | reverse complement strand
AGGCGCGCCGGGGCAATCGTGCTTTACGTTGGCTGGCGATTGCCGTCATGATCGATGATCGCCAGTGATCCGAATTCGATGTTGGGGCACTCGCAAATATCTGACTCTATGTAGTCATGGAGCTGAAATACGAATCCCCCCAAGCTGTCATGAGGGGCGGTATTTCAAATCCGCAAACGCCAGGTATGGACCTGGGGGTGAGGCAGCAGATGACGGGCACAATTTCAATCCCAGCCGGATCGATCCCAAATGTCGCGCAGAGCCGGGCAACACCCGCCGTCGGCGTCAGGCTCGCCAATATCGACGCGCTGCGCGGTTTCGTGATGGTGCTGATGTTGCTGGACCATTTGCGCGAAACCTGGTTCGTGCATTATGCGGTGACCGATCCTGTCAATGCGGCCACTATCCTGCCCGCGATGGGCTTCGCCCGCTTTGCGGTGAGTTTCTGCGCCCCGATCTTCGTGGCTTTGACCGGCCTGGGCGTCTATCTGTTCAGCACCAACCACAGCGTCGAGGAAACCACCGCCTATCTGGTGAAGCGCGGATTGCTGCTGATGGCGATCGAGCTGGTCTATCTATCGCCGCTCTATTGGGGGATCGTGCCGCAGCCGACTTTCTGGCTGCAGGTGATCTGGTGCATTGGCCTCAGCATGATCGCGCTGGCCGCGCTGATGCGCCTTCCGCGCCCCACACTGATTGCTGTCGGTCTGGTGCTGGTCTGCTTCCATAATCTGCTCGATCCGATCCAGCTGACGAAGGACGATGCGCTGTTTCCCCTCTGGGCGATGCTGCACCAGCGGGACGCGATTGACCTGCCATTCGGCTTTGTCGCCAAGACGACCTATCCGATCCTGCCATGGCTTGGCGTGATTGCGCTCGGTTTCGGCATCGGCCCCTGGTTCCGGGGGGATGTCGCGCCCGAGGTCCGGCAGCGGCGGTTGCTGATGCTGGGTTACGGCATGATCGCGGCGTTCGTCCTGCTGCGCCTGCTCAATGTCTATGGCGACAAGCCCTGGTCAATCGTCGAAGGCGATCCGGTCCGCAGCCTTCTCAGCTTCATCTCGCTGACCAAATACCCACCGTCGCTGCTCTTCCTGTTGCCGACGCTGGGAGGGGGTGCGCTGCTGCTCGTGCTGTTCGAGCGGATCAATTCGTCGCGGCTGGTCGCGTCGCTCGCGGTGTTCGGAGCGGCGCCGATGTTCTTCTACCTGCTCCACCTCACCGTCCTGCGCGTGCTGTATCACAGTGCGCTGGCGATATGGGGGCCGAACCAGGGGCAATATTATGCGTTCGACAACTACAATTGGGTATTTGTCTGGTATGCCGCCATGCTCATTCCGCTCTACCTGCCGACGGTGTGGTTCGCGCGTCTGAAGCGGCGTCGCCGGGACATCGCCTGGCTCAAATATTTCTGACGCGGGCAGGGTGTTTATACCAAGTTGCGTCGGGGATGACTTAAGCTGGGTCGTAGCTGCCATTGAAAAAATGTAACGGTCGCCCCTGCGCAGGCAGGGGCCCCGCTACCTTTTCCTTTATCTCAAACAAGAAAAGCGGGGTCCTTGCCTTCGCAGGGACGACGGAATTGGCTTGGGACTGAATGTCTGGAATGGCCAATCCCAATATATATCGGTCCGGGTCAGCGCTCATCGCCGAGTGGCGGCTGAACCGTCACAGAACTTCGAACAGCCCCGCCGCGCCCATTCCGCCGCCGACGCACATCGTGACCACGACATGACGGACGCCGCGGCGCTTGCCCTCGATCAGGGCGTGCCCGACCATCCGCGCGCCGGACATGCCGTAGGGGTGCCCGATGGAAATCGCGCCGCCATTGACGTTCAGCCGGTCGTCCGGAATGCCGAGAACGTCCTGACAATAGAGCACCTGCACGGCGAAGGCTTCGTTCAGTTCCCAAAGGCCGATGTCTTCCGTTTTCAGCCCGAACCGCTGGAGCAGCCTGGGCACGGCGAACACCGGGCCGATGCCCATCTCGTCCGGCTTCGTCCCGGCAACGGCCATGCCGACATAGCGGCCGAGCGGGGCAATGCCGCGATCCGCCGCCAGTTTTGCCTCCATGACGACGCAGGCCGATGCGCCATCGGACAGTTGGCTGGCATTTCCGGCCGTAATGAAGGCGTCCGGACCGGCGACGGGCTGAAGAGCGGCCAGCCCTTCCAGGGTGGTGTCCGCCCGGTTCCCTTCGTCCCTGACAAGGGTGACCTCCTTTTTTGAGACTTCCTTGGTCTCCTTGTCCACCACACTCATGGTGGCGGCCACGGGTACGATCTCGTCATCGAACAGCCCGGTTGCCTGGGCAGCGGCGGTCCGCTGCTGCGACCGGAGCGCATAGGCGTCCATGCGCTCGCGCGTGACGCCATAGCGCCGGGCCACGATCTCTGCCGTTTGCAGCATCGGCATATAAGTGTCCGATTGCATGGCGAGAAGTTCAGGGTCCGGCTCGATCCAGAGGCGCTGGGTCTGGACCATGGAGATCGATTCCACACCGCCGGCAACGATCACATTCATCCGGTCGACGATCACCTGCTTGGCCGCGGTCGCGATCGCCATCAGTCCGGAGGCGCATTGGCGGTCGACCGACATGCCCGCGACCTCCACCGGCAGGCCGGCGCGCAACGCCGCCGTGCGCCCGATCGTCGCCTGCACGCCCTGCTGCAGGGCGGCGCCCATGATGCAATCGTCAATTTCCTGCTCGGCAACACCGCTACGCTCCACGGCCGCGCGGATCGCATGGGCGGCCAGCGTCGGCGAAGGGGTTGCGTTGAACGCGCCGCGATAGGCCCGGCCAATCGGCGTGCGGGCGGTGGAGACAATGACGGCGTCGCGCATGGCTGAACTCTCCTGTCTGGTTTCCGGCCAATCTAGCCCAGGCGCCCGGAATGGCGCAATGCGTCCCTGCTGCGATCCGCCGAAAAAGACAAAGGGGTCAGCCATTTCTGGCTAACCCCTTGAAAAAGTCTGGTCGGGGAAAGAGGATTCGAACCTCCGGCCCCTGCCTCCCGAAGACAGTGCTCTACCAGGCTGAGCTATTCCCCGACCGGGCCGGAATCAGCGATTGACCCCGGCAAGGCAGGCGGCGTCTATATAAGCGGGTCCCGCAGGTTGCAAGTGAAGAGATAGGGCATTTTTGCAGGGTTCGTCGACCGAGGTCACAGCAATCCGGCGGCGCGGAAGCTGAAATATCTGGCGGGCGTCAGAATGAGGTGATCGACCAGTTCCAGGTCCAGTGCAGAGGCTATCCGGCAAAGCCGCCGTGTCGCATCAATGTCGGCGGGGCTGGGCGCCGGGTCGCCGGAGGGATGGTTGTGGACGAGGATGAACCGTTCATGCTGGCGCGTCAGGGCCTCATGCACGATATGCCGGGCGTTGAGCTGCACCATGCTGCCGTGACCATCGGTCCGCTGATACAGATGCGCGATGCCGCCGTGGTGATCGAGGAACACTATAGCAAGGGATTCCGCTGCGAACTCAGCCTGTCCCGGTGAGGCGGGATCAATCCCGTCAGGTCGGAACAGGGGCAAATGCGGAACGGCGTTCATGTCCCATATCTGGACAGAAATGCGCAGCCGGGCCAGCGCGGCACCATCCATTTTCGAGCGGTCGGGTGACTCTCGGCTCCATTTTGAACCGGCTTTATCCGTCGGTTCGGCAGGAATGGGGTGGGTGAGCGGTCATAATCCTCCCCGGCACGGGGAGGAGCTAACGTCCGCAACGACCCAATATGTCTCATCCACGCCAAACATTTTCCACCGATGGACCCGCAGGTCCGGTTGAGCTAATTCCCCTTGTAGCCCTGCAATCAAGGATTCCCCGGTGACTGACGCTCCTCATTTTGAACAGCAATATCTGGACCTGATGCGGCGGGTCTGGTCGGCGGGATGTGAGAAGGTCGACCGTACGGGCGTGGGCACGCGCTCCCTGTTTGGGCAGACCCTGCGCTTTTCGCTCGCGGATAATGCTGTTCCGCTGCTCACCACCAAGCGGATTTACTGGAAAACGGCGGCGCGGGAGGTGCTTTGGTTCCTGTCCGGCGTCACCAACATCCGGCCGCTGGTGGAGCAGGGGGTTCACATCTGGACCGACTGGCCGCTCGACGCCTACCGCAAGGCGAGTGGCGAGGATATCAGCCGCGATGACTTTGAACGCCGTATCGTCGAGGATGAGGAATTCGCCCTGGAATGGGGCGATCTGGGGCCGGTCTATGGCGCGCAATGGGTGAATTGGCCCCGTTACGAACCGCTTGGTGACGGAATCTACCGGCGGCATGAAAAGGGGCACAACCAGATTGCTGCTTTGGTGGACGGGATCAGGAATAATCCCGGATCGCGCCGTTTGCTCTTCACCGGGTGGAATGTGGATGAGCTGGAAGAAATGGCACTGCCGCCATGCCATATGACCTATCAATTCCATGTCGCTGACGGGAAGCTGTCCGGCCTGTTGTTCCAGAGGAGTTGCGATCTGGCGCTTGGCGTTCCGTTCAACATCTTTTCCGCCGCGCTGCTGGTCCGCATGCTGGCGCAGCAAACGGATCTGGAGCCTGGCGAGCTGGTATGGAACGGCGGCGACGTTCATCTTTACCTAAACCATGAGGCGCTGGTGGAGGCGCAGTTGGCGCGCACGCCCCAGGGAGCGCCGACGTTGCACCTGCTCCGGCGGCCGGAGAGCATTTTCGACTACCGGATCGAGGATTTCGAAGTGCGGGACTATGCGCCGCAGGGGCATATCGCCGCGCCGGTGGCGGTATAGCGGTCCCCCTTGTCTATCGGGAGGCAATGAAATATAATAACAATGTAAAGCAATAATAATCTGATCGCAGATGGCTCGCCATCGGAGAGGATGGGGCAGAAATGGTCCAGGACCGGGACAGGCAGAACTTGCCGCCGCTCAGCCTTCATGTC
>CBHCMH010000180.1:0-4917 GCA_965974445.1 uncultured Rhizorhapis sp. | reverse complement strand
TGCCCTTGCGGAGCGAGAGCAGCTCCAGCATCGCATATTCCTTGCCGGTCAGGTGGACGCGGTTGCCATCGACTTCGACGGTCTTGGCGTCCAGGTTGACGGCCAGCTTGCCGGTGCGAATGACGGATTGGCTATGTCCCTTCGACCGGCGCACGACCGCATGAATGCGGGCGACCAGTTCGTCCCTGTGAAAGGGCTTGGTCACATAATCATCGGCGCCGAAACCGAATGAGCGGACCTTGCTGTCCATCTCGCTGATGCCGGACAGGATCAGGACCGGCGTCTGCACCTTCGCGGTGCGCAGCCGCTTCAGCACGTCATAGCCGTGCATGTCGGGCAGGTTGAGATCAAGGCAGATGATGTCGTAATCGTAGAGCTTGCCGAGGTCCAAACCTTCTTCACCCAAGTCCGTGGTGTAGACGTTGAATCCTTCAGTCGTCAGCATAAGCTCGATCGCTTTTGCCGTCGTCGGTTCGTCTTCGATAAGCAGCACGCGCATCTCGCAGCCCCTTGTTCCGTTGGTGACGCCGCCGCATTTTACGGACGCATCTATACGTACATATTAACCACGAAACTTATGAACGCGAAAGGTTAATTTTGGTTTAACCGGCCTTAATCCACGAGTCGCGCTCGTTTCGGAGGGCCAAGAATCAGCTTCCGCTGCGGCACAGGGCGCGAAACCGTTCCGATAAAAAATCCGCCAGCAGACTTACGCGCGCGGATCGCGCCACCCCTGGAGGCGTCAGTAGATGGAGCGACACCGACGGCGGCGACCATTGCTGCAGGATGGCCTCCAGCCTTCCTGCAGCCAGATCGTCGCCCACGATGAAGTTGGGCAAAACCGCAATCCCCAGCCCCGCCCGCAGCGCCGGAAGCATCGCATCGCCGCTGTTCGAGCGGAGCGGTCCCTCGGCCCGAATCACCAACTCCTCCTGACCCGGCCCCCGAAAGCGCAGCAGGTTGGGCGTATCGACATAAGCATAGGAAAAGCAGCGATGGGTTCCCAATTCGGAGGGATGCGCGGGCCGGCCATGACGGTCCAGATAGGAAGGCGCGGCGACGATGCTGTTATCGATGTGCCCTAGTTGCCGCGTGCGCAGGGAGCTGTCGGGCAAGACCGCGATCCGCAGCGCGATGTCGATGCCAGCGTCGATAATGTCGATTTTCTCATCGCTCAGATGCAGGTCGATGATAATGCCGGGATAGTCGGCGAGGAAATCCGCCACGGCCGGTCCGACATGCATCTGGCCAAAGGTCATGGGCGCCGCCAGCTTCACCACCCCCTGCGGCACCGTTGCCTCATTCCGGGCCGCCTCCTCCGCCGCCAATCCCTCCGCCCATATCCGCGACGCCCGTTCGGTAAGGGCGCGCCCGGTTTCGGTCAGGGAAAGACGGCGGGATGTGCGATGGAACAGGCCCGCGCCCACTTGGTTTTCAAGGCGGGAGACGGCCTTGGAAACGGTTGCCTTTGAAAGACCCAATGTCTTGGCTGCCTCAGTGAAGGAGCGATGCTCCGCGACGGCGGCGAAAATGGCCCAGGCTTCAAAATCAGGAAGTCGCATATGGAAACAATCCGTTTCTATATTTCCTATTTTGGAAACGATGATGACCGTCTATCTCGTTTCCATCAACAGAGAAAAGGACCGGCACATGATCGAGAAGCGCGATTTTGCATCCCTGGGTCACGCCAACCATGGTTGGCTGAACGCCCGCCATCATTTTTCCTTTTCCGACTATCGCGATCCCGCCCGGATGGGCTGGGGCGCGATCCGGGTTTGGAATGACGACGAAATCGCCGCGAACAGCGGTTTTCCTCCCCACCCCCATCGGGACATGGAGATCATCACCTATGTCCGCTCGGGCGCGATCACGCACCAGGACAGCATGGGCAATAAAGGACGCACCGAGGCTGGCGACGTACAGGTGATGAGCGCCGGGACGGGCGTTCGCCACAGCGAGTATAATCTGGAGGATGAGACGACCACGCTCTTTCAGATCTGGGTCATCCCCAAGGAAGAAGGCGGGCCGCCGAGCTGGGGTGCAAAGCCCTTTCCCAAGAACGATCGTTCCGGCCGCTTCGTGGTGCTCGCCAGCGGCTTTGACGATGACGAGGGGGCGCTGCCCATTCGGGCCGACGCACGCGTCCTCGGCGCAACGCTCAACGCCGGTGATAGCCTGACCTACGAAAGCCATGCCGGCCGGCACCTCTATCTCGTCCCCGCCACCGGCAGGATCGACATCAACGGCATGGCCTTCAATGCCCGCGACGGCGCAGCGATCAGCGGCGACGAACGGCTGACGATCACGGCGGCCGAAGACAGCGAAATCGTGCTGGTCGACGCCGAATAACTCCCCTTGCCCGCGCGGCATCCCCCGCGCGGGCCAGTCCCTTATCAATTCAAGGAGTTTGCCCCCATGGCGAAAGTTCTGGTCCTTTATTATTCCTCGTACGGCCATATCGAAACCATGGCCCATGCCATGGCGCAGGGCGCACGGGAGGCGGGCGCGAGCGTCGATGTCAAGCGCGTCCCCGAGACGGTTCCCGCCGAAATCGCCGAAAAGGCGCATTTCAAGCTCAATCAGGACGCGCCGGTGGCCAAGGTGGAAGAGCTGGAAAATTACGACGCCATCATCGTCGGCACCGGCACCCGCTATGGCCGCATGTCATCGCAGATGGCGGCCTTTCTGGACCAGACCGGCGGCATGTGGGCACGCGGCGCGTTCAACGGCAAAGTCGGCGGGGCCTTCACTTCGACGGGCAGTCAACATGGCGGGCAGGAAACCACCCTGTTTTCCATCATCACCAATCTTCTGCATCTCGGCATGACCATTGTCGGCATGGATTACGGCTATGCCGGGCAGATGAGCGTGGACGAGGTAACCGGCGGAGCGCCCTATGGCGCCACCACCATCGCAGGAGGGGACGGCAGCCGCCAACCAAGCGAGAATGAACTCAACGGCGCCCGCTATCAGGGCCGCCGCATCGCGGAGGTGGCGGGCAAGCTGTTCGATTGAAATTGGGCTTTTTCCGCCAATATGGTGCAATTCAAAGTTCGCAGCATTGCAAAGCCGTCATCCTGAACTTGTTTCAGGATCCATTCCTCCCCACGCACCGATGCATATTGAGGCGGGATGGATGCTGAAACGAGTTCAGCATGACGCAGCGTAATGTCCGCTTCTCAATCCACCCACCCCTCATCCCGCGCCGCCTTTTCGGCGTTGGCATCGAACGGCGCGCCTACAATCATGCCCTCCACGCTCGCGGCAAGGCGCGGGTCGCCTGCGGACGCCTGCCGGTAATCGCTGCCAGCCGATGTGCTGGGAAGCAGTTGCTCCAGCCGCCAACGCTCCCCTTCCCGGCAGGCAAGGCCCGCCATTGCCGACCCGTCGAAGGTGCGGCAAATGTCGCCATCCTTGCTGCGGAAGGTGAGGCCGATGCGAGTCTCCGCGCCGGCTTCCTGCGCGGAGGCCAGCCGGGTATCCAGCGCCTCTGCCAGCTCGCCCCGCGCCACCATGCCGCCGCCACTGACGCCGACCGGACTGCCGTCATGCATGGACCGGCCGATGGCGAGACCCAGCACCAGCGTCGCCGCGATGGCCGCAAAATTGCTCCAGCCGGGGCGCCAGCCGCGACGCCCTTCGCGCTCGACCTTTTCCTTGCGCCCTTCCCGGACGGCCGCAAGGCTGACGACATTGTCTTCCCCGTTGGCCGGCTTCTGCACCAGCAGCGCCTTGAACCGCTCCGGTACCGGCTCCTCGGCCAGCGGTTCGAAATGTCCCGAAAGCGTCGTGCGCAAGCGCTGATGGGCGGCCAATTTCCGGCCCAGTTCGGGGTCGGCGGCCACAGCGCGCATCACCGTTTCCCGTTCCTTGGGGTCAAGCTCGCCATCGGCAAAGGCGATCAGCATTTCCTCCGTGATCTTCACGCCGCTTCTCCCAGTTCAACCAGCAGGGCATTGCGTCCGCGCACCAGTCGCGATGTCAGCGTGCCCATGGGAATGTCCAATATTTCGGCCGCTTCCTTGTAGGCCAGGCCTTCGACCAGGACGAGGGCGATCACTTCGCGCTGCTCATCGGGCAGGCGGGAAAGCGCCCGTTCAACCGAAGACAGTTCGGCCACAGCCTCCATCCGCTGGTCATCCCGATTGCCGACATGGCCGCCCTCTTCCTCTGGCGCGAAAGTTTTCGCCCGCCGCTGTCGCGCCCTTGCCTCATCGATCCAGATATTTCGCATGATCCTGTACATCCAGCTGTCCAGCCTGGTTCCCTCTTCCCACAAGTGCCGACTCCGCAAAGCCCGCTCGATCGCTGCCTGACAAAGATCGTCTCCGTCCGCCACATTGCGCGACAAGCTTGCCGCGAAACGGCGCAGACGGGGCAGAAGCGCCAGCAGTTCATCTTCAAAGGCCATTCAGTTCCAATCCTTGAGGATGAAACGGACGGGCTCATCCGTTTAATCCAGGCGACAGCATTTTTCTGGCATCCTATGCCTTGAACACGAAATGAAAAGGATCATTGCATGCGCCGCGCGCTCTATATCGCCGCCCTGCTGCCGCTGACCCTGGTGTCGGCGTCAGGCGCGGCGCAGCTCAGCCTTCCGGACGGCATCGGCCTGCCCGATGTGGGAGCGCCCGTGGAACGCGTGGTGGGCGCGCTGCCGCTCGCCGACATTGCCGCCCTGCCCCCGGCGCAAGCGGCGCGCGCGCTGCTGAATGCCCGGCTCGACCGGCTTACGCGCTTGGTCCGCAGCAACCCTCAGGATATTGAGTTCGACGATCGCAAATATCGGCAGCTGATTCGAGGAGGGTTCAATTTCGAGTTATGAACTTCCAGTCGGCAGCAGGTTCGATCGTCGGCGCTGCGCACCTGCGCGCCGGTCGGAACGGTCAGGATGGATTCGCGATCCTTCGCGGTGAT